>JAUXNR010000444.1 GCA_030682755.1 Flavobacterium sp. | reverse complement strand
ATTGAAGGTATGTTAAAAGTTGCAAAATATTCAAACACATCTGATGAAAATGTTTGTATTGAATTCATTTATCCCTTTGCGATTTTAGAAGTAGATGACAACCTGGAATTGGTACAAGTTCATTCTATTTTTGGGAGTAATCAACTCATTTCTTTCTTAGAAAATTTAAATGATGGCTATAGTATATCAATAAGTTATCCTTTAGGAACCATTCTTCCCAATGGTGATTTGTTTATGGTTTCAAACAATAGTGAATTGAAAATTGCCTTGGAACTTTGTACATTAGATGATATTATTTCAGCTTGTGGCGATTTGTTTTCAGGAAACAACGGTGCTACTTGTGTTTGGAAAGTTCCATATAGTTCTGGTTCTTTTGATAACAAATTTGCAGGAACTGTTTTTAATGCAAATGATGACGGAACTATCCAACTTTTTTATGACAACACAACGTATTTGGGAACATGGACCTTTATATTTATTAATTCTGAATTGTATCTGAATATTTTCCTAACCGGAAACTCAGTTGTTTCACAATATTGGAATGTTAATTTTAAAGCGGATATGAGTTTAGATGCTATTGTTTTAAGTAATAACGGAATAGCTATCAATTTGAGAAAGACTTGTGAAATTTTAGCTCCTTATTCAGTTGGATTACCCGGAAGGAATGGCGGTATAATTACACATGTTAAAGCGGAATATTCTGAAGGGTGGCGTTTTCTTGAAATTGCAAATCAAGATGAAATACAAGAAGAGTGGGGTTGCATAAATGCGTCAATTGCACTTGCTCAAAACAATCAAATTGGTGGTGGTTTAATGAATTCTATAGCCATTGCAAATTACCACGATGGAATTAATTATACACAAAACCCATCAGTATGCAGTTCAGAAAATAACGGATCTATATCAGCAAAAACAGCACTGCTTTCCGCTTATCCGTCAAAAAATTGGCACATCCCTACAATTGATGAATTACAGTTGATTTATACGTCAATTCATTTAAACGGATTGGGAGATTTTTCCGAAGATATTTATTGGAGTAGTACAGAAGCTTCGGCAAATAGTGTCTTTGGAATTAATTTTGCCGATGGAACTATTTTAGAAATCCAAAAAAACAGTGAAGTTGCTAAAACACGTAGGTGTATCTATTTTTAGACTACTATGGCTTTGATGAAAGGGTTGGGGTACCCAACCTTTAAGTATCTATGGAGCTATATAAACATTGACTTGTCTTTGATATAACAGTACAAAATATTATATTTTGGTAGTCAAAAGTTGCTTATATTTGATAGTGTTTTCTTAACCGGAAAACACAACTTGACGGGGATGCCGAAAACCGTCTAGAGTAGGCGAAACGTTAAAAAGCAACAGTATGCCGAAGTATGTTATTGAAAGGGAAATTCCCGATGCAGAGAAATTAACTGCCGAACAGTTGAAAGCAATTTCTCAAACTTCCTGTGGTGTTTTGCACAAGTTGGGTTCAGAAATTCAGTGGGTTCATAGTTATGTTACCACAGATAAAATCTACTGTGTTTATAATGCTCCAAATGAAGAAATGATTTTTGAACATGCCAGACAGGGTGGGTTCCCTGCAAATTCAGTGCGTAGAGTCGCAACCATTATTGACCCTACAACTGCAGAATAATTGGTTTTTAATTTTTTGAATATAATTTGACACTTGAGATTCAACGTTCATTTTATGTTGTTCGTTTGTTTCAGTTGTATTCAGTATTGTGACTCTTGAAGATTTGTTTTTTTTTTGAGGGTGTAGTCAATTTTTGTGTTGTTTTTATATTGTATTTTTGACATCATCAACTTTCGAATACCACTTCAAAATAAAAATAAGATTAGAATGAGTTTTAAAATACCTTTTTTTGCAATTCCTGCATTAGTATTGTTTGGTTGTGGTTCTGCTACAGAAGAGACAACAAACGAAGTTAAAATTATAGGACAAATGAAAGATGTTATGTGGAAAGGGCAACTGCATGGCACAATACAGCTTGATACCATTGCCACTAAAAAGCATTTATTTGGACTCGGTCCTGTTGCACATTTATCCGGAGAAATTATAATTGTTGACGGCAAGGCTTATAAATCTACTGTTCTGACTGATTCAACGATGACGGTTGAAGCAACTTATGCCGTTGAAGCTCCATTTTTTGGATATGCCCACATTCCAAAATGGAATAAAGCAAACTTACCGGATAGTGTTCAAACCATGCAACAACTTGAAGTCTATCTTGATAAAATCACCAAGAACTCACCCAGACCTTTTATGTTTAAACTTTTTGGCACAGTTGAAACAGCAAAAATTCATATTGTCAATTTACCAAAAGGAGCAAAAGTGTCTTCTCCGGACGAGGCTCACCAAGGACTGGTTCATTATAGTGTAAACAACGAATCCTCAGAAATAATTGGTTTTTTTTCTACAGAGCACCAAACAATTTTTACGCACCATGACACGTATTTGCACATGCACTTACTAACTGCAGACAAACAAAAAATGGGTCATTTGGATGATGTGGTGTTTAAAAAAGGAGCAATGGAACTTTATTTACCAAAAGAATAGAATCCTTGCTATTAAAAAACGACTTGTTATATTCCTTTTATTGTATCATTTTTGTATAATCTGAAATACAAGAACTATGAAATATTTTTTGGTAGTATTAGTTTCAATCGTATTTTTTGCTTGTAATCAAAAGGCTGAAGTTGTTCAAGGCAATTGGATAAAAGGTTCCGAGCAACAAAAACTGGATGCAATTGAAAAACAATTCAGAGGTTTTGACAATGCCATGGTTGAAACCGGTTATCGCTATCAGGAATTGTATTGGGCCGGACAAGATGAAAATTGGGATTATGCAGCATATCAATTGGAAAAAATAAAAATAGCTATTGAAAACGGTCTTGAACGAAGACCAAACCGATCATCATCTGCCGAACATTTTCTGAATTTTGCTTTACCGGAAATGAAATCAGCCATTGCTTATAAAGATACCACACAATTTAACGCCGGCTTTAAAACGTTCACTATAAATTGCAACAGTTGTCATGCTAAGGAGCAAGTGACTTTTTTTAACGTTAGCTTGCCAACTTACCGAACATCACCCATAAAAAAATAATATGCTACAAAAATTTATAGCCACGGATTTTTCCAAAACTACCATTCTTATTCGTTTTATGGTTGGGGCTGTGTTTCTATCGGAAGGGATTCAAAAATTTTTATTTTCTGAGATAAGAGGAACAGGGCGTTTTGAAAAAATAGGTTTGCCCTCGCCGGAGTTCTTAGGTGCCTTTGTTGGAGCTTTCGAAATTATTTGCGGCCTTTTGATCGTAGTTGGATTGCTCACAAGATTGGCCAGCATTCCGCTTATTGTCATTATGTTGGTAGCCATTCTTACAACCAAAGACGATGTTTTGATGAACCAAGGTTTTTGGGAAATGATGCATGGCAGCCGAACGGATTGGGCTATGTTGTTAGGCAGTATTTTTCTTTTAATCAAAGGTGGCGGGGAGTGGTCTTTAGATAAAGTAATTCAAGTAAAATAAATGGAGCTAGTCGTTATATCCGTTGCCGCCTTTTTGGTAGCCATTCTTACGTTTTTTTCCGGTTTTGGATTAGGAACAATTCTTACGCCGGTTTTTATGCTGTTTTTTCCCGTTGAATTAGCTATTGCTTTGACGGGAGTAGTGCACTTTTTCAATAATATTTTCAAATTGTTTTT
>JAUXNR010000438.1 GCA_030682755.1 Flavobacterium sp. | reverse complement strand
TCAAACTTTTTCATCTTTAAAAAGTATCAATAATGAATTTATAGTTGTTAGTAAGGAAAATAGTGTAATGCATATCGGTTATAAAAATATTGAGCCAAGATTAGAGGAATTAGATGAAATTTACCCTCATTATGAATTATTAAAAAAAAGATTTGAAAAAGTTGATTTGTATGATAAAGTAAGTGAAAATATTGAATTTATAAAATTATTTATTGAAAATATTTCGACTGCTGGTTTTGGGAATAATAAAGAAAAGAAAGACGATAGTTTATTTGAAATAGTTAAGGGTCTAAAAATATTAATTTCATTAACAGAGAGAGATTATGAAAATTATATCAAAAATTTCAGTTTTGAGAAAATTAAGTCTAAGTTTAAAGACGAAAGAAACAAATACTTCGAAGGATTAGAAAAAAATATTGACTTAATTAGTAAACAAGTAGTAACTTTTCCTTTAACATTTGCAGCCACTGCATTTGCTAGTTATCAGGTTAAAGACAAACCAATTATTCTAATCTTAGTTTTAGTAGCATATTTACTATACACATTTATAGCTTTCAATATACTTGGCATTACGTCATATAATATAAAATGTTTAGGTAGTGATATTGAGAAAGAAGAGAAAGATATTGAAAAAAACTTCAATAAAAACTCTCAAGATTTTAAAGACGACTTTGATAAGATTAAAAATAAAACTACGAAAATTAAAAATCTTCTTTTGTATTTAAAAATTATCTTAACATTAATGTTGACTTTATTTTTAGGATATGTTGTTTATCAAGTTTTTTGTACTAAAAAAGAACAAAAAAAAGAAACAATTACCATTCCAATTGAAAAAGTTAATTTCATACAAATCGATAGTTTAGCAGTTAAACCTGATATTAAATCTAAGGTCAAAGATACTTTTGAAATCAAGGTAGATACTTTAATAACCAACAAAAAACAATAAGATTTTCATTTCTAAATTATAATTTAAGAATGAATTATAACGAACAAGATAACGACTGGGCAAATGACATTCAAGGCAAAGCCATTCATATCACCCAAGCCAAAAGTGGAGCTCAGGGGTATTATTGTTTGGGTTGTCACAAAGAAATGCAGGCGGTAAAGGGTTTAAAAAAGAAACATTATTATAGGCATCATGTTGTTGATGTGGACACTTCTAAAACAGAGTGTGTTCATGCCAGTAGAGAATATAGAGAACGGTTAGCTTATTTTTATTTTATGCGGGTTAAAGAAATTAAAGTGCCTGCAGTTTATAAATACCCTCCCAAAGGTATTGAAGGCAATCCTAATTTAATTCAAGAAGAACAAACTTTTAAGGCTTCAAAAGTAGCACGTGAACTTACTTTTTATGAGAATGAAGAAGGAAAAATATTGTGGGGAAAAAACCCTGAGATTGATGAACGCTATCTTTTAATAAAACCAGACGCTGTATTTTTTGACGAAGAAGGCAAACCCATCTTGTTTATCGAATTTGTAGTGACTCATAAACCCGATCAAGATAAATTAGCCAAATTGAGGCGTTTGGGTATTAATACTGTTCAGATAATTGTACCTAAAAAGTCAGAAGAAGAAATAGAAAAAGAGATCAGCAAAGTTTCAAAAGTAAAATGGATCTATCATGAAATCGAATCCAACACCGAATATACATCAGTTTCCGAAGGAAGTACAGAAGGAATACCATCTATTGATGACGAGCAAAGAAAGCTTTTTGAAGAATCTTATGCCTGCCGAGCAACGCAAATTGGCAACCTTATACGGACAATTACAAGACGTTTGGAATCGGAATCATACAAGCAAGTTGAACGACTCTTTGAACAAGAAATACAACGAATTGAGGATGCTGCAAGCCGAGTTAGAGACAGATTGGGAGAGATACAAAGCGGAATTGAAAGAGAAATATATTCTGAACTTGACGAGCGAAGAGAAAAATTTGATGAAGCGGAAAAAGAATTTCAAGATTACCGTTCAGGATTGGACAACAGATATTATTCAAAAAGAGCAACGCTTATCGAAGAGCAAGGAAATATTGAAAGAGAAATTGAGTTTAGATCCAGCTTCGGAAAATCTTTTGAAGGAACTAGAAGAGAATTTGAACGAAGAACAAGCAACATTATCCAAAGAAGAAAAGATATTGAGTTTGAGCAAAAAGCAATTGAACGAGAAAAAGAACGAGTTATCAGAGAAATCGACGAGCTTGCAGCCTATGATTCAGACATTAGAGTTGAAGAAGGAAAACTTAGAATTCAATTTGAGCAACTTGAAAAGGAAGAACTTGCAAAGTTTGATACCGATAGAAGAAACTTGGAACTCAAAATTAAAGACTTTAGAGAAATTCAAAATGCAGAAGAAAGCGGAATACGAAGCGAAACTGAAAGGAGATACGAACAAATTGTTAAAAGAATTAACGATAGAGATATACAAGGGGGAGACGAATTGTCCAATGGAATTAAAACCATACTTGAATTACGGGGATTATTTGAGTCCTACACTTTTGCAAAATCAACTCTCGAAAGATATCGAAAAGGAATACAGGTTATTAAAAACGGAACTTGGAAAGAATGGGATTGATGAGGAGTGGTTTATGGAGAGTTTAGAAACTAACATTAAAAAATAAAAATGTCATTTGAACTGGATAGAGAGAATTAGAATTTATCCTAAATAAAACATATTAAATATGGGAAATGTGAATAATTCAAAAATTAAAAATTGGGACTCACTGACAATTTCACTTTTAGTTGTTTCACTTATTTTAATAGTATTTTCTTTTTTTGCACCCTCTATTTTTACAAAACCAGCATCAAGTGATTTGTTTGATTTTACTGGAAAAGGAGAGATAGGAGATGTTATAGGTGGAATAATGAATCCTTTTATTGCATTAGTAGGAGTACTTCTTACTTTTCTTGCCTTTTACATGCAAATTAAAGCTAATCATTTGCAGAGAGAACTTTTTATTAATGGATTAGAAGCTGAAAAAAACAAAATAGCAGAAGCTGAAGCTAAAGAACACATTACAAGATTAAAAGTTGTAAAAGCCTTAATAAATTCAATTACTAAATATTACAGAAAAAATGGTGATCAGCTTAAAGAGTATATTGAATTAGAAAAAAAGTTTCCATTAAAAACTAATATATTCAATTCAAGTACTAGTTCAAGTTATCAAAACTTTATGAAGATTGACTTGTTAGAAACTTATAACTCTTTATCTTTTTATTTTAAGGATAAGGAAATTGATTGGGAAAAAGATTTTATTAAAGTTCTTGATAATTTAGATTTTTATGACAAGATGATAAAAGAATTAAGAGAGAGATATAATAGTCATGTCAATAAAAAATTTAATATATTAACTGAAACTGGTGAAAAATTAAATGCAATAATGAATGATATACTTGTTAATTCTGATTTAAAGGATAATACTCACAACCAAGCGTTTTTTGACAACACAATAGTTGAAGCAAATTTTGAAAAGTTGCAAACTGATTTTTTGATACCCATAATTAAAGATATTTTACAATTATTTAAAGATAGTGGAAATCCAATTTTTCAAAATTTTATAGAAAGATTGTCATATGTTAATAAAAAAATAGGTGGTGAAAAATTTCAAGCATTAAATCATGTAAATAATTTTGAAGAATATTATAATAATTACTTCAATACAGACGATGAACTAAGAAAAATTGAAGAGTTTAATTCTTTAATTGACATATAATGCAAAACCCAATCTCCGAAGTGTACACGCTGCTCTGCATCTCTGCCTTCGCAGCAAATAAACAATTTGAAAAGGATATGAAAGTTTGTTATATTTGATACTATTCACTAGTAACTATAATACCGGATACACATGCTAAATATTTTAATGTATATAGTTTATTTTTTCATTGGCATCGTTGCTCCTTTTGCAATATCATATCTTCTATATATCTGGTTAGCGAAAAGCCAAACGCGAAGAAGATTTAAGATTTTAGCTATAG
>JAUXNR010000298.1 GCA_030682755.1 Flavobacterium sp. | reverse complement strand
TGGATTAACATAATCGTAAATTTAATAATTTTAAATTTATTATATTCAAAATTATTGACGAGAAAAATAGTTGTGAAATCAAAATCTTAAATAAAACCTAAACTAAAGCTCTTGTTACATTAGCTTTCAAAATTCCTTATCTTTGTAACTAATGTTACTGTATGCTTTAACATACAGTTTTACTTTTGTGTTTTAAAATTTATAAATTATGAAAATAGAACAAATATATACCGGTTGTTTAGCTCAAGGAGCTTATTTTATAGAAAGCCAAGGCGAAGTAGCCATAATAGATCCGTTGCGAGAAGTACAATCATATATTGACAAAGCAGATGCTATTGGCGGAAAAATTAAATACATTTTTGAAACACATTTTCATGCGGATTTTGTTAGTGGTCATGTGACTTTAGCAGAAAAAACAGGAGCTACAATTGTTTATGGTCCGAATGCAAATCCAAGTTTTGATGCACATATTGCATCAGATGGTGAAGTTTTCAAATTGGGCGAAATAACCCTAACGGCTCTTCACACCCCGGGTCATACTATGGAAAGTACAACCTACTTGTTGAAAGATAAAAACGGTAAAGACCATGCCATTTTTAGTGGGGATACCTTATTTTTAGGCGATGTTGGACGTCCGGATTTGGCTCAAAAGGCTGCTCACATGACACAAGAAGAATTAGCGGGTTTGTTATATGATAGTTTGCGTACTAAAATAATGACTTTGGCTGATGATGTTATTGTTTATCCGGCTCATGGTGCGGGATCTGCATGTGGAAAAAATTTAAGTAAAGAAACTGTTGGAAGTATTGGCGATCAAAAAGCAACAAATTATGCCTTACGAGCTGATATGACCAAAGAAGAATTTGTCAAAGAAGTTACAGACGGTTTGTTACCACCACCGGCTTATTTTCCTATGAATGTAAAACTGAATAAGGAAGGTTATGGTAATGTTGAAGACATTATAAAAGAAGCTCAGCCATTTGATGTATCAGCCTTTGAATTAATTGCAAATGACACGGATGCTTTGGTTTTAGACGTAAGAAATCAAGATGATTTTGCAAAAGGTCATATTCCAAAATCGATTTTCATAGGAATTGATGGGGCATTTGCACCTTGGGTTGGAGCTTTGATTTTAGATTATAAACAACCTATTTTGTTAGTAACACCCGAAGGTAGAGAGGAAGAAACCATCACTCGTTTGGCAAGAGTGGGTTATGACAATACTATTGGGTTTTTAAAAGGCGGTTTTGAATCCTGGAAAAATGCAGGCAAAGAATATGATACGGTTACTACAGTTGAAGCGACTGAATTAGAAGCTAAAATTTCAGAAAATGTTCCTGTTTTTGATGTTAGAAAGCCAGGTGAATATGCTTCAGAACATATTGTGGATGTACCTTCAACGCCATTAGATTTTTTAAATGACCATTTATCAGAATTTCCTAAAGAAAAAGCATTTTATGTACATTGTGCCGGAGGTTATCGAAGTATGATTGCAGCATCAATTTTAAAATCAAGAGGTTACCATAATGTTATTGATGTGAAAGGTGGTTATGCAGCTATAAAAAACACCGGTATTAAACGAACAAACTATGTTTGTCCGAGTACGTTATAATAGTTTAAAAAAAGTTATATTATGAAAAAGATACTAGTTCTATTTGTTTTAGCGGTATTTACATTTTCATGTCAATCGCAAACAAATCCAAAAGTAAAAGTTGTTTCAGTAGCAGAATTCAAAGCTGCCATATCGAAAGATAATATTCAGCTTGTTGATGTTAGAACGTCTGAAGAA
>JAUXNR010000418.1 GCA_030682755.1 Flavobacterium sp. | reverse complement strand
TCCTCGCCTACTTTCTGAGCAATTTTATTGATTCCTTTCGCAAATAATGAAGCGACATAACTTTTTTCCACTTCGCCATTTTCTTTACGAAGATGAATCGTGTTTTCTAACTCTGATAAAAACCCAAATTTTGTTTTATTTGGCTGCTGCCAACAAGTATCGGCTCCTGTATGGCAAACTGGGCCGATTGGATTCACTTGAATTAAAAGTGTATCATTGTCACAATCCGCTTCAATTGAAACGAGATTGAGAAAGTTACCGCTTTCTTCACCTTTTGTCCATAACCGATTTTTTGTTCGACTGAAGAACGTGACTTTTTGAGTTGAAATCGTTTGGTGATAAGCTTCTTCGTTCATATAACCGAGCATTAAAACCGTTTTGGTTGTTACATCTTGGATGATGGCTGGGATTAATCCGTCGTTATTTTTGGTAAAATCTAGTTTCATAAATATCAAATTCTAACTGGAATTCCAGCTGTTTTTAAATAATTTTTTAATTCCGGAATTGAAATTTCATTGTAATGAAAAACGCTGGCTGCCAAAGCGGCATCGGCATTTCCAATGGAAAAAGCTTCTTCAAAATGTTGCATTTTTCCCGCACCACCCGAGGCAATAATGGGGAGATTTACTGTTTTGGATAATTGAGCCACGGCTTCATTGGCAAAACCATTTTTTGTTCCATCATTATTCATTGAGGTGAATAAAATTTCTCCTGCTCCAAGTTGTTCCACTTCTTTTGCCCAATAAAATAAATCCAATTCGGTGGCAACTTTTCCTCCTACTAAATGAACTTTCCAATTTTCATTGATTAATTTCGCATCAATAGCAACCACCACACATTGACTTCCGAAGTCTTTAGCTATTTCTGAAATCAGTTTCGGATTTTTTACTGCGGATGAATTAATGGAAATTTTATCTGCTCCGTTTTTCAATAGTAATTCGACATCTTGCACTGATGAAATTCCGCCTCCAACCGTAAACGGAATGTTTATGGTTTGAGCCACTTTTTGAACCAGTTGAACCAAGGTTTTTCTGCGTTCTTCTGTGGCAGAAATATCTAAAAAAACCAATTCATCGGCACCTTCCAAACTATATTTCAAAGCTAATTCAACCGGATCGCCAGCATCTTTTAACTCTAAAAAATTAATGCCTTTTACGGTTCGTCCGTTTTTGATATCGAGGCAAGGGATTATTCTTTTTGTTAGCATTGGAGTAGTAAGATTGGAGTATTAAGTATTAAGACTTTGTGATGAAATTTTCTAGCTGTTTTAGAGAAATACGGTTTTCATAAATGGCTTTGCCGATGATAACGCCGAAACAACCTAATTCGGCTAATTTTGGTAATTCATCAAAAGTGGAAATTCCACCGGAAGCAATTAATTTTATGTTTTCAACTTCCTTTAAAATCGTTTTATACAATTCAAAACTTGGTCCTTCTAACATTCCGTCTTTTGCAATATCAGTACAAATAACGGATTGAATTCCTTTCTTTTGATAGTTTAGGATGAACGGAATTAATGCTTCACTACTTTCTTCCTGCCAACCTGAAACAGCAATTTTTCCGTTGGATACATCGGCACCGAGA
>JAUXNR010000404.1 GCA_030682755.1 Flavobacterium sp. | reverse complement strand
TCTGAAATGGTTGAATATTATGAAAGATGAAATGAAAATGTTGGTTAATGAAGTTCGTTATTGTATTAATTTATTTGCCCAGGATACGGTGGTTGGTAATGAAGTGGAAAAAATTATGTTGACTGGTGGGGTCGCTTTAATGCCGGGTTTTACGCAATATTTGGAACAACAATTGAATACGAAGGTGATGGTTGGTGATCCTTGGGTGAACATTGTTTATCCGGATGTGTTAAAACCATTGGTGGATGAAATCGGTTCACGTTTTGGGATTTCCATTGGTTTGGCTTTGTGGGCGATTAAAAACAAAAAATAATTAATAAATATTGATACATGAGTTTTTTAGAAGATAAAAATAGAAAAACCAATGAAATAGATTTGTCTAAGGATGCTAATGTTGAATTTGAAAAATTCAACGTGGAAAGTCAAATGCAACTTGGTAAACCATCTGGTAGTGATACAGATGAGTTTTTAGTTTTAGATTTGGATCAAGAATTGAAAAAAGAAGATAAGAAGGACGATTCAACCGTTACTCCTGATGTTTCTAAACCGGCAATAAATTTACCTAAAATGAAACCGGGTTTAGGGGTTATTGGTGGTGGTTCCAAAGTGCCATCCACTCCGTCTGTGATTGAAAATAAAGATGCGGAAATTTCCGCTAAGTTACCGGATAATGGGGTTAACGGTTTTTCTTCTTCCTTTAGTTTGTTACCCGTGGATGAAGATTCAATTTTGTATGTTGATTTTCCAGAGGCTTTAAGAAGAATCTTGTATTCTTTTGTGGCAGGAGGGATTTTGTTGCTAGGACTGTGGTTTGGCGCTAATTATTATTTGGATCGATATTTTGTTCAGGCCAATGATTTACAACAACAGATTCGGGCTTTGAGTTTGGAAAAATTAAAGTATCAAACCACGGACGTGGATGTGCGCTTGCGTTATCAGTTTTATAAAACTTTGCAACAACTTTTGACTAATCATATTACTTGGCAACATTTTTTTGCCTTGTTGGAAAAATATACTGCCCCGGAAGTGCATTTCACTAATTTTTCGGTGAATATTATGAATGATATTAATCAAATAATGTTTTCTTCTTACGCTAGTGATTTAAAATCTGGTTTGAAGCAATATATGGTTTTAAAAAAGTATGCTTCGGAGTTTTGTGAAAATGTCACCATT
>JAUXNR010000403.1 GCA_030682755.1 Flavobacterium sp. | reverse complement strand
CTCCCAAAAACTCATCCGTTGGAATTGGCTCCACGAATTCATTGTTTCTTAACGTCTCAACAATAGAACTGTTATCGCTTAGCTCTTCAACACTTTTCCAGTATTTTTTGTTTGATGACATACTGTATATATTAGCTACTTAATTATTAATAATGACATTTTCCACATTCCAAACCACCCATTTGTGCTGCTGTAAGTTTATCTACACCATACTTTTTAGAAAGTTCTTCATGTATTTTTTTGTAATAGTCGTTGTCTTTTAACTTCACGTCTGTTTCTCTGTGACAGTTAATACACCAACCCATAGTTAATGGAGAATGTTGATACATAATTTCCATTTCTTCAACCGGACCGTGACAAGTTTGACATTCAATTCCTGCAACAGTAACGTGTTGTGCGTGATTGAAATACACTAAATCAGGCAGGTTGTGAATTCTAACCCATTTAACCGGTTGTGTTTTTCCTGTATATTTCTGCTCTGCTTGATCCCAACCTACTGCAGCATATAATTTTTGAATTTCTGCATCATAAAATGCTTTACTGTATTCTTCCGTAGCAGTAGTTTCTGCAACTTCTGCAATGTTTTTATGGCAGTTCATACAAACATTAAGCGATGGAATTCCCGAATGCTTACTTTCTCTTGCAGAAGAGTGACAGTATTTACAATCAATACCGTTTTCTCCGGCATGAATTCTGTGTGAATAATGAATAGGCTGAACAGGTTCATAACCTTGATCTACACCAATTTGCATTAACCAGCCGTAAGCAAAATAAGCACTGGACAACAACAAGAAAATAACGGTTACCAATACCAAAAATTGGTTTTTAGCATAAGCTCTCCAAATTGGAAGTGACTTTTCTTTAGCTGCAGCTTCAATTCCGTTAGCTTTAGCAATTTTGGTAAGCACGTTTCTCACAAGTAGTAACATCACCACCAACATAGCCAAAACCAATGCCAAAGCTCCAAGAATTACTTCGTTGGAAATACCTCCTCCGGAATTATCATCTCCACGATCAATCGGATTTACTACAGCTATTTCCGCCTTAGGCTCCATCGTATAAGCGATGATATTATCAATATCTTCGTTAGACAATTGAGGAAAAGCAGTCATTGGAGACTGTCCGTACTCGTTAAAGATTTTGTTTGCTCTGTCGTCTCCAGATTTAATTAATTCGGCACTGTTGCGAATCCACTTATAAAGCCATTCTTTTTCATATTTATCACCAACCCCGCGAAGTGCAGGACCGGTCATTTTACCATCTAATTTATGACAAGCAGCACACTGTGCATTAAATAACGCCTTACCTGCAGCCGCATCTTGAGCAAAAATTTGAATAGAAAAAGTTAGCATGAAAGCTAAACTAAACAGTAGAATTCTTGAAATCGAATTAGGGTTACCCACCTTTTTCATATAATAGAATATAATTTGTCTTACTTTTTTGGTATGGTTTTTTCTATGACACTACAGAAAAAACAACACAGAATTAAAAACTTGCACAAAAATACGACTTATGAACTATTCTCAAAACCTTAAAATACTCTTAAATACTAATTTATATTAATTCTAAATAATATTTTATTTTTTGTTTAATTCTATAACCCCTACATTTGTATTAAAATCAAATAATTATGAATTTAAATTATAAAAACTTCAAGACTTTAGCCCCTGTTTTTGTTGTGTTTTTTATTGCAATTAATTCCTCAAATGCACAAACGGTAACTGTTGAACAAGACCCACAATTTGAACAATTGTTAAGCGAAAAAAGACGTGTAAATTCTTCAATTACAGTTACTAACCGATGGAAAATTCAAATATTCACCGGAGACAATACAAACTCAAGAAAAGCACTACAGGATTTTAAAAGAGAGTATAAATCCATTGACGCCACAGTAGTTTTTCACACGCCTTCTTACAAAGTTTGGGTGGGGAACTTCAAAACACGAATTGAAGCTGAAAGAACTTTATTGGATCTGAAGTCAAGATATCCTGATGCGTTTTTGATTAAACCAAATAAATAAAACTAAAAAATCCCGACGAAATCGGGATTTTTCTTTACTTCCATTTCTTGGAAGCATTCAATTAAGTCGTGAGCAATGCTTGAGTCTTTTTTTAAGACTTTTTCTTAATATTTTAAATTTATTAATTTGATAGGAACTGAATTTGAAGTAAGTGTACCCTCAAAAAATTCTACATTATTTTTCCTCAATTCCTCAATTTGCCAATCTTGAAGAACATCTTTATAGTCATTAAAATTCATTTCATAGGTTAAAAATAGCCGATCACCATTTTCAAGGTTTTTAAAATACAAAGGATTTGTATGTGTTAATGAATTTTGTTCTCTTAATATTGGTAAAGTGATAAGTGATTGAAATGACTTAGATTCACCTAGGTTTAAAATAAATGAATGATTCACATAACTTATATAATCCTTTATATGTTTTTCTTTTATTCCTAATCTTAAGTAATGTGAAGTTTTTATTGAATCTTGATCTCTTTCAAAATTTAAATAAGGAATCGATAACTCATTAAAATTTACAAGTGGATGCGATAAAGATTTTAAATTATTTAAAGAATCATGGATATTAAAATCAATTAATCTCTGTCTGAATAAATCCTCAGAATTAATAATAAAAAGCAATCTCTTATTTGTTTTATTAGTCAGACGATATTTCAAAATATTTGACGCTAATAAAATTTCATTTTCATTATTATACCTTCTACCGTAGAATAAACTATCATTATTTAAAGAACTTAATTCTTTATTTAACAGCTCAAATTCTATTAAATCATCTTCGCTATTTATCTTCTCACAATTAACGAACATCAAATTAATCATAAAAATTATTACAAATTGATTTTTAAGGATGTAATTTGTTTTCATTATTTTTATTATTTTCTTTGAATTTTTTCGAAAAAATAGGAAAATTTTTTATTTGATAATTTTTAACTTTCTTATTGTCTGTTTCTAAATAATCTTGATAAAATTCTTCATTTCTCTTTTCATTTCCAAACCATCTTTCAATATCAAAGGCTCTTACTTCCATAGCTACTCTTACTTGACTGGATATGTATTTTAAGTTTTCATCCGAGCAAAAGCTTTTAAACAACCATTATAATGACCCCAAGCATGCATACCATCACCAATCAAATCATGAAATAATCTCTCGCTCTGCATCTCCGCCTTTCGAAGGAGTAAGTTTATTGTTCTCGCCATGAAATTTTCATTCACGGGTTATAAATTTTAACTTTCTTGTTATTTAAAAAACAGTCGTTTTCTAATCTTGAAGTGGTCGAAGAAGACTGACCAAAAATATCAAAAATTTCTAAATTTTCAAACCCATAAAGTGGGCAGGCAACTTCTAATTTATAATTTAATGAAAATTGAATTCCTTTTAAATTTTTAGACTCGCTTAAACCTTCGGGTATTCTTTTAATATCGCTATTAAAAATACTTATATAATCAACATTGTCTGCTTTGA
>JAUXNR010000297.1 GCA_030682755.1 Flavobacterium sp. | reverse complement strand
CTTTCAAAAAGGGAAGCTTCACCTGTAATTGCTGAAAAATTAGATATTGCAAAAATTTTAACCAAAGCCTCAAAAAATTGGGATGGTGGTTTTGCCATGGCCGGACTTTTAGGTCACGGTGATGCTTTTGTTTTTCGTGATCCGGCAGGAATCCGACCTGCGTTTTTTTATGAAGATGATGAAATTGTGGTGGTTGCCTCAGAAAGACCTGTCATTCAAACTGTTTTCAATGTGCCTTTTGAAAAAGTACAAGAATTAGATCCCGGAAAAGCCTTGATTATAAAAAAGAACGGTTCTTTTTCTATGGAACAAATTTTGGAGCCTTTGGCAAAAAAAGCCTGTTCGTTTGAACGCATTTATTTTTCCAGAGGAAGCGATGCTGAAATCTATCAAGAAAGAAAACAGTTGGGAAGGCTAATTCTTCCTGCAGTTTTAGAAGCCATTGACAGTGATACAGACAATACGGTTTTTTCGTATATTCCAAATACAGCAGAAACCTCATTTTATGGCATGGTGGAAGCGGCTCAAGATTTTTTAAATCTAAGAAAGAATAATTTTATTTTAAACAATCGCAAGACGTTAACCAAAGAAAAATTAGAGGAAATCTTATCGGTTAAAATCAGAACAGAAAAAGTAGCCATCAAAGATGCGAAATTACGAACCTTTATTACAGAAGACAGCAGTAGAGATGATTTAGTAGCACACGTTTATGATGTGACCTATGGTGTAATCAAACCAACGGATAATTTGGTGATTATAGATGATAGTATTGTTCGTGGTACTACATTAAAGAAAAGCATCATCCGAATGATGGATCGATTAAATCCTAAAAAAATAGTTATTGTTTCTTCTGCACCACAAATTCGCTATCCGGATTGTTACGGTATTGATATGGCAAAGTTAGAAGGATTGGTAGCTTTTAGAGCTGCATTGGCTTTGTTAAAAGAAACCAACCAATATCACATTGTTGATGAAGTATATAAAAAGTGCAAACAACAAGAGAAATTAAAAGACGCAGAAATTGTTAATTATGTGAATGAAATCTATGCTCCTTTTTCGCCGCAACAGGTTTCAGACAAGATTGCAACCATGCTTAGCTCATCTGAAATAAAAGCAGAGGTGAAAATTATTTTTCAAACGGTAGAAAATTTACATGCCGCTTGTCCAAATCATCTGGGAGACTGGTATTTTACAGGGGATTATCCAACGCCCGGAGGTAACAGAGTGGTCAACAGAGCCTTCATGAATTTCTATGAAGGAAAGGACGCAAGAGCCTATTAATTTGCAATTACTACTTTTTAACGATTTTAATTGCATTTCGTCTAATTTATTTGTTAAATAGTTTTACATAACTGTACATTTGACTTTACCATAGCATTAGTAGGTTAAGTTTATGGTAGATTTGGGGCAAAAA
>JAUXNR010000358.1 GCA_030682755.1 Flavobacterium sp. | reverse complement strand
TCAAAGGAAGCAGCCACAACCACTTTGATTACTCCAAAACCTTCTGAATCGCCTGAAGCCAAGGCCTTATTGCTTAGGTTAGATGAAATTAAAGCGATGGATAAGTCGGAATTGAAATCACCGGAAAAGAAAGCCCTACGGAAAGAAGTCCGTTCAATTAAAAAACGGCTCAATGAAATAGGGGATGGTGTTTATCTTTCAGTTGGTGCGATAATTATTATTTTATTATTGGTAATCATTTTATTATAATCAAATCTAAAATCAACAATTATGAAAAAAGCATTTCAATCCCTTGTAATTATAACATTCTCGTTTGGTTTGTTATTTACATCATGTGTGTCGAGTAAAAAATTCATGGCTTCCGAAGCAAAAGTGGATAAGCTAAGAAACGACAGCACTTCAACCCATAATCGACTGAATGATTGCTACATACAGGTGGCGAATCTCAATAAAGACAAAGCAGCGCTGCAAAATGAATATGCTTTGGTTCAAAACGATTTACAAGCTCTTTCTGCTGAATCAAAAATGACCATTGCCGATCAGGCGAAACGATTGAAAAACCTTCAGGATATGATTCAATCACAAAATAATGTAATGACCAAGCTTAAAAATTCAATAGCCAATGCACTGATGAATTATAAAGCTGATGAGCTTTCAGTTTACATTAAAGATGGAAACGTTTATGTTTCGCTCGCCGAAAAATTGTTGTTTAAATCGGGAAGCGCCGTGGTTGACCCAAAAGGTAAAGAAGCCCTCAAACCGCTTGCCCTGGTGCTTACTAACACCAAAGATATCACAGTTTTGATTGAAGGTCACACAGATAGTATTCCTATTAAAACAAATCAATTTAAGGATAATTGGGATCTAAGCACCGCAAGAGCTACATCTATTGTACGCATTTTAACAATGGAAAATGGTTTTGATGCAAATCGTATCACGGCATCAGGCAAAGCCCAGTTCCATCCTGTAAAATCGAATGGAACACTTGAAGGACGTGCTGCCAACCGCAGGACTGAAATCATTTTATCCCCTGATTTGAAAGAGCTTTATAATCTATTGTATCAATAATATTCAATAAATTAAAAAAGCTAAATATAAAGAACATGGGAAATTTACTTTACATAATCGCAATATGCTTGTTGTTAATATCTTACACGCTTCGATCAAGCTATGCTGCTTTTATTTTCGCCCCTTCTTCTTTAGTTATCGCAACAGCTCCCGAATCAACTGAAGTTAAAGCATTATTGCTAAGCTTTGATGAAATAAACGGGATTGATAAGTCAAATTTGAAATCATCTGACACAGAAAATTGTGAAAGGAATTATTCGATCAAAAGATGGATTAATGGATTAAAAAATGGATTAAAAGAGGAACAATATGTTTTTTAGTTTGTTAATTAATTAATTTTTAATTAACT
>JAUXNR010000295.1 GCA_030682755.1 Flavobacterium sp. | reverse complement strand
TCTTTCAGAAAGGTTATCCAATTTATTCTGGCTCCTATGAAAATTTGAAAAAAGAAAATCTGAATTTTCGTAATTTCATAAATATATACTATGGAGAAACTAATTGATGATTAAGTTTTTCCTAAATTACGCTCAAGAATATCGATATAAAGTAGGATTTTCAATTTTACTAAGTTGTCTTACTGTCCTAAGCGCTGTTGGGTTGATGGGCGTCTCTGCATATTTAATTATTTTGGCTGGATTTCATCCTTCCATCGCTTTTTTGCAAACTTCGATTGTTGGTGTTCGGTTTTTTGGAATTTCCAGAGGAATATTTAGATATCTCGAGCGACTAACCACACATCAAGTGAATTTCCAGATATTAGGAAAAATCCGATTACAAGTCTTTAAAAAAATATCAACGAGGTTTATTCCCATCATTGATCGATATTCAGGCTCAGAAATCTTATCGATCATTATTAATGATATTAATATGATGGAGAACCTTTATGTGAAATTAATGTCTCCATTATTTGTCGCCTTTTTTATAAGTGGTTTTATCGGTGTCTTTTTTGGTTTATATGCAGTTGAGATCGTTTTTATCTATTTGTTTGGATTTTTATTGGTGGGAATTGCAATTCCTTTCTTATCTTTCAAAGTGAGCAATTTATCCGGTGGAAAATTAGAATCCTGCAGAATGGAATACCAATCAGCAGTGATAGATTTTTATCAATTCATGCATGAGGCAATTTTTTTTCAAGTTGAATCCAGACTTATATCAAAACTTAGAGAGAGTGAAAAGAAACTAGATCAAACACAGAAAGAAAATGGAATTTGGCAATCATTTTGGAATATGTTGAGTTTATTTTCTGTTCAAGGTATTTTCTTAACTACATTGGTTATTAGTGGGGCGATGGTTCAGGCAGGCAGATTAGAAGCGATGATGATGGGAGTGATTTCTTTGATGCTTTTAACGAGTTTTGAAGCGATTTCATCTTTACCAGCGGCTTCATATCTCTATAGTGACATTAACTCATCCAGTAAAAGAATTTTGG
>JAUXNR010000354.1 GCA_030682755.1 Flavobacterium sp. | reverse complement strand
TCAAACAAATCAGCTTTGAACTAGCCAAAGCTCAAAACCTCGCTATCATTGGAGAAAGCGGCTGCGGCAAAAGCACCCTCCTCAAACTCCTATACGGCCTCCACGACCTCGATAACGGAACCATCTTTTGGAAAGAAACTCAAGTGCAAGGCCCAAAATTCCACCTCATCCCAGGAATGCCCTTCATGAAATACCTCGCACAAGACTTTGATTTAATGCCCTTCATCACCGTAGCCGAAAATGTTGGGAAGTACCTCTCCAATTTCTACCCCGAAGAAAAAAAGCAACGCATCGTAGAGCTTCTCGAAATCGTAGAAATGACAGCGTATGCCAACGTAAAAGCAAAATACCTCAGTGGTGGCCAAATGCAACGCGTAGCCCTTGCAAGAGTCCTCGCATTAGAACCGGAAGTCCTTTTGTTAGACGAACCCTTCAGCCACATCGACAACTTCAGAAAAAACAGCCTCCGCCGAAAGCTATTCGCCTACCTAAAACAAAAAGAAATCACAACCATAGTCGCCACACACGACAGCACCGATGTTTTATCCTTCGCAGATAAAGTTCTCGTCATGCAAAACGGAGCAATCACCACCACAGGTAAACCCAATGACCTCTACAACAAACCAACAGATAAATATACCGCCTCCCTCTTTGGCGATATAAATGAAATACAAGGAAAATACCTCAAGGAAGAAAACACACAATTGCTTTACCCACACCAATTGCAAATCGTAGCAAGCTCACCATTAAAAGTTATCGTAACCGCAGCCTACTTCAGAGGCAACCACTACCTCATCGAAGCCACTTACCCCGACGGAACCCTCTATTTTGAAAATGAAACACACCTAGCCGAAGGCACCACCATCCATTTATCCAAAAAATAAACCCCGAAATCTTTCGACTTCGAGGCTATTTCTATTTTCTCCCATCTCCCATCTCCCAACTACTTCAAATACTTCTCCAAAAACTGATCCTGTTCCCAAAGCAAATGCAGAATGTTATCCTTCGCAGCATAACCATGCGATTCCTTTGGTAAAATCACCATACGAACAGGAGCACCTAAGTTTTTCAACGCCTGAAAGTAACGTTCCGTTTGCAACGTAAACGTACCCGGATTGTTATCCGCTTCACCATGAGTCAAAAGCATTGGAGTTTTCATCTTATGAGAATTCATAAATGGTGACATGCCGTTATAAATCTGTGGGACATCCCAATAATTACGTTGCTCACTTTGAAAACCAAAAGGAGTTAAGGTTCGGTTATAAGCACCACTTCTTGCAATACCACACGCAAATAAATTGGAATGCGTTAACAAGTTAGCCGTCATAAACGCACCATAAGAATGACCACCAACACCCACTTTATTTCTGTTGATGTAACCCAATTTATCCACCGCATCAATAGCAGCTTCTGCATTGGCAACCAATTGTTCAATAAATGTATCGTTTGGTTCTGTTTCACCTTCACCCACAATCGGGAAAGCCGCATCATCCAAAACTGCATAACCTCTTGTTACCCAAAACACAAACGAACCATAGTTTGGAAACGTAAACGTATTTGGATTGGCACTTGATTGACCAGCCGTGCTCTTATCTTTAAACTCTCTTGGGTAAGCCCAAATCAACAGCGGCAGCTTCTCTTTCTTCGTTTTGTCATAACCTGCTGGTAAATAAAGTGTTCCGGATAATTCCACACCATCTTTACGTTTGTAGTTAATCACTTCTTTGTGCACATTCTTCAAACTTTCAAACGGATTTTTAAAGTTGGTGATTTGCGTCAATTTGTTTTTAGACTTAATGTTGCGGATGTAATAATTCGGATATTCGTTTTTAGACTGAAGCATCACCAAAACATCGCCGGTTTTTGCATTCATGATGGAATACAAATCTTCTTTTTTATCTTTCAAAGTAGATTGATACAAGCGTTTGGTTTGAAGTGTTTTAAAGTTCATTTCATCAATAAACGGAAACTGACCTTCTTTTGTAAAACCATCGCCAATCAAGTGAGCAATATCATTTTCAATGGCAATAACGTTTCGTCCAAATTCATTTCTTTTGGTTTCAAAATCGCCCGGATCTGAATAAATATCCTGATAATTTCTATCGGATAATACCTTAGGAGCCTGACTCGGATTGGAAGGATTAATCAAATAAGCCTTACTGTTTCTCGTGTCATACCATTGGTCAGAAACAATAGCTCTGGTGGCATCACCCCATTGAATTCCGGCATAACGTTGTTGTGTTTTTACCAAAGAAGTAGGAGCAGCGGTAAACGGAGCATCCCATAAAAATACTTCATCTCTAAAATCAACTTTCACGTTTTGATCTCCTTCATCAAGAGCTTCTACATAAACAAGCGTGGCCGGTTTATCAGCTCTCCAGCTCATGCTTCTTTTTCCTTTTCGGGTAGAAGAGAAACCTTTTGGCATGACTTCAACAAGTGGCACATCGTTCACTTCACGGATTAATTTTCCATTGGAATCATAAACCGAAGATTTTTGTGGAAACCTACTCAACGGAACGATATAAGAAAATGGTTTTTCAATCGTAGTAATCATAACATAAGTACCATCAGGAGAAAAACTCTCACCGGCATACATGGCAGGACCTTTAAACAACTCCGCTTTTCCGGATAAAGAATATTTGTATAATTCTGAAGTAACCAAAGTCTCAAAGTTTTTTTCATCCATCGGATTCTTTAACAAATCCTGATAGGTTCTGTTTTGCGAAACCGAACCATCCCCAACAGAAACGATTGGTCCCGTTGGAAGGTTTTTCTTTTCGTCCAACAAGGCAGGTCTGTTTTTGGGTAACACCCGAACCAACAAGTGCTCACTGTCTTTGAACCAACTATACGGACTTCCCATGTTCGCATTTAAGTTGGCTTCAGTAATTTTTGTAGCTTTTGCAGTAGTTAAGTCAATAATCCAAAGTTCAACACCTGTGGCAGTAGTATGTGAAAATGCCATTTTTTTCTCGTCAGGAGACATGGCATAATTACTGATTTTTGGGTTGTCTGGCAAGCCTGTTACTTGAGTTTCCACTTTGTCTGAAACCTTGCGAATTTTTACATTGTTGATATACGTAACCGTACTTGAAATGTTTGTAATCGGATTAATTCGAAGTCCACCCAATCGCATTTCTTCCTGACTCAATTCGTCAAGAGTTTTATAAGTATTGCGATAACTTAAAATCATCAACTGCTTTTTACTATCCATGTTCACAGAAGGAGCACGTTCATAATCAGCCAAATCAAGAATTTCTTTTGGTGGTTTTTGATAGGAAATGTTTTCTTGAGCAGAAACCATTAGTCCTACCAACAAAAATAAAATAAGGTTAGTTTTCATATAGTTAGTTAATAAGTTTTATTCTTGAATAACAATCAGGGAGGCTTTTATTCCAGTGGCTAAATTCCAAATATTACCCATAATTTGATTGCCGTTTTCGTCAAT
>JAUXNR010000334.1 GCA_030682755.1 Flavobacterium sp. | reverse complement strand
ACTGAAGTATGACAGCATTCACGGCGTTTTGCCAAACGAAATTACTTTTGATGAAGAACATATTTTTGTAGATGGAAAATCATATTCTTTTTTCAGAAAAAAAAATATCTCAGACTTAAATTGGCAGTCCATAGATGTTGTGATTGAAAGCACAGGAAAATTTAAAACCTACGAAGAAGCTTATCAACATATTTCTGCGGGAGCAAAAAAAGTAATTCTTTCAGCTCCTCCTGAAGATGATGCAATCAAAACCATTGTTATGGGTGTTAATGAATCGCAGTTAGACGGTTCAGAAACAATCATTTCAAACGCGAGTTGTACCACCAATAATGCTGCACCGATGATGCAAATTATCAATGATTTGTGCGGTATTGAACAAGCTTACATCACCACTGTCCATTCTTATACAACGGATCAAAGTTTACACGATCAGCCGCACAAAGACTTGCGAAGAGCCAGAGGAGCCGCACAATCTATTGTCCCTACAACAACAGGAGCAGCAAAAGCACTTACTAAAATTTTTCCTGAAATGACAGGTAAAATTGGCGGAAGCGGTATTCGGGTGCCCGTTGCAAATGGTTCGTTAACAGACATTACTTGTTATGTCAAGAGAATTGTTTCTATTGAAGAATTGAACTTGGCTTTTAAAAATGCATCGGAAAATCAATTGAAAGGTATTTTGGCATATACTGAAGATCCTATTGTATCTGTTGACATTATTGGCAATCAAAACTCTTGTCTTTTTGATGCACAACTCACTTCTGTAATAGACAAAATGGTAAAAGTTGTTGGTTGGTATGACAATGAAACGGGATATTCTTCAAGAATTATTGACTTAATCCAATTTATTTCAAATAAATAATTAACTTTAAACTCCTTAAGTTAAATTCTTAAAGTATGAAGCAATTACTTTTCTACTTTTTATTTATATCAGTTTCCACATTTTCACAAATCAATTCTATAAATGATAGCACTTCCTATTATATGGATTTGGCAAATTTTAACTTGAAAAACAACAACTATAATTTAACTCTGGAAAATTTACAAATTGCAATTGAAAAAGCAGAATTATCAAAAAATATAGAAGCCAAGGCTGATGCATATTCCTTATTAGGAAATGTATATTTAGAATTAAAAAGATATTCTGATGCTATTGAAACTTTCAATAAAAGTATCAGTTTGTATCAAACCTTAGAACCAACTGCTAACATGGCTTATTCCTTTTATAATTTAGGAGTTTGTTATATTGGCAAAAAAGAATTCTCCAAAGCAGAGAAGTATTTTAAAGATGCTGAACAAATTTATAACGATTTAAACATTGAAGGAGCAAGAGATTTAATTCATTTACAAAAAAGCAAAGTTTATAAAGCAAAAAACGAATACCAACTTGCTTCCAGCGTATTAAATTCGATTATTGCAAAACAAGACATTGATGACACTTATAAAACAAAAGCAGAAGCCTATTATATTTTAGGAATAATTGAATTGGAAAATTCTAGAGCTAATTTGGCTGTTAATTATTTGAATCGTTCTGTTGAACTTGCAAAAAAATATGACAATCTTGAAGTACAGTCCAATGCTTTTAAAGCCTTGAGTGATTGTTATGACCGCTTGATGGATCTCACAAAATCGCATTCTTTTTTAAAGGAACACTTGCTCATCAAAGACAGTATTTTAAGCATCAATCAAAAAAAAGTTGGTGCAGAAGGTTTTATGAGTTTTAAAGAAACAGAGCGTTTAAAAACAATTGAACAACTTGACAGAGAAAATAAAGAACAATTAAGAGCCACAAAATTTTCAAAATTGATTAGTCTTTTAAGTATTGCTTTGATTTCAATTTTATCACTTTTGAGTTTATCTTTATATAAAAATAATATCATCAGAAGTCAGACCAATAAGTTATTACAAGATAAAAACACCGAATTGCAATTGGCAAAAGAAAAAGCAGAAAATGCTTCAAAAGCCAGATCAGAATTTTTATCAACGGTGAGTCATGAGTTGCGAACCCCTTTGAATGCCATCAACGGAATTACCCATTTATTAATTGAGGAAAAACCAAAAAAATCGCAATTACAATATTTGACTTCATTGAAATTTTCCGGTGATTATTTATTGAATTTTATCAATGACATTTTAGAAATAAACCGAGTTGAAAGTGAAAACATTGAGATCGAAAACATCAATGTAAACATCAAACAACTTTTACAAGATTTACAAAACTCCTTCAAAGACTTAGCGAGTAAAAACAACAATGATTTTGTTTTGGATATTGATGAAAATATTCCAGAAAATTTGATTGGCGATCCTACAAAACTCTCACAAATCTTCATCAATTTAATTAACAATGCTTTAAAATTCACCAAAAACGGAACAGTTAGTGTTTTTGCTAAAATCAGACCTTCAGGAACTGAAAATAAAGACATAACGCGAATATTTTTTGACATTAGTGATACCGGGATTGGAATACCTCCTGAAAATCAGGAAGCAGTATTTGAAAGTTTTTCACAAGGCTCTGTGGAAATCAACAGAAAATATGGCGGAACAGGTTTGGGTCTTGCCATTGTAAAAAGACTCGTTAGCTTGTTAGGCGGTGAAATAAAACTCAAAAGTGCTGTGAATGTAGGTTCCAGTTTTTCCTTTGAAATAGATTTTAAAATTGGCCAACAAACCTTTGTGGAAGTTGTCAAACAGTATGATTCAACTGTATTTATTGACAAAAAAGTCTTAGTTGTTGAAGACAACAAAATCAATCAAATGATAACCAAGAAAATGATTGAAAACAAAGAAATGATTTGTGAAATTGTTGACAATGGTGAAGAAGCGATCTCCTTAGTTGAAAAAAACAACTATGATTTAGTACTTATGGACGTTCATCTTCCGGGAATAAACGGAACAACAGCAACAGAACAAATCAGAACGTTTGACAAATCGATTCCAATTATTGCACTGACAGCTATTTCTTTGAATGAAAACAGAGAAATGCTTTTGTCATTTGGAATGAACGATGTCATCACAAAACCATTTAATCCTGATAATTTTTATAAGGTGATTGCTCAACAATTGAGTTAGTTTTTATACATTTAAATAGCATTTTCAATAAATAATTTTATCAACGTTCGAACTTTTGGCTCTGCTTTTTTGGCTGCTTCCAAAACTTCATTGTGGTTCACTTCATGAATAGATTCTTCATCACCCATATCTGTAATCACTGAAATTCCGAGGCAATCCACATTCATATGTCTGGCAACAATAACTTCAGGAACGGTTGACATTCCAACACAATCTGCACCTAAAATCTTAACCATTTTATATTCTGCCAACGTTTCAAAAGTTGGCCCTTGCAATCCTAAATAAATACCATCCTTCACTTCAATTTGGTTTTGATTTGCAACCGCTTTTACTTGTTTCATTAAATCTAAGGAATACGGTTCGCTCATGTTTACAAATCGTGGCCCAAAACGTTCGTCGTTTTTTCCGCGTAAAGGATGATCGGGAAACAAGTTAATGTGATCTTTAATGACCACAATATCTCCAACCTTATAATTTGAATTGACACCTCCCGAAGCATTAGAAACAATAAGCTTGGAAACGCCAAGATATTTCATCACACGAACCGGAAACGTCACTGTTTGCATGTCATAACCTTCATAAAAATGAAACCGTCCTTGCATGGCAACAACTTGTTTTGAACCGATCTTTCCAAAAACCAAAGCACCTTTATGACCTTGAACAGTTGACACTGGAAAATTTGGTATTTCGGCATACGGAATGGTGTGATCAATCACCATATCTTGAGTGAATGAACCTAATCCTGAACCTAAAATCACCCCAAATTCAGGTGTGTAATTTGTTTTTTCTTTAAGATAACTTACGGTTTCTTGTACTTTGTTCCACATAATTTAGTAGTATATTTATAAATTCAGATTCCTTTTCGATAAAGGTACTTTTAATTGGAAGATAATATAATTTGTCTTTAGGAATTTTACCTTTCAAACGCATAAAATCTTTTTCGGTTGTAATGATGATTCTATCTCCTGCTTTTTCCTTAATTATTTCTAAATCAGAATTTGAAAAATCATGGTGATCAGAAAAAGTAAGGTAATCATCCTTTTCATTTAACAAAAAATCATAAAATGGTTTTGGTTTTGCAATGCCGGCAACCAATAATTTTGGTAACTTTTTTATTGTTTCTACTGCAATTTCTTCATTTTCAGAACAAACAAAATCAGCATAGGCAATTGAAGTAAAAAACAACTGCTGATGTTTTTTTAGTTTCAGTTTTAATTTTATGCTATGCATTTCCGTCTCGGATAAAACTAAAGGACATTTTGTTACAATAATAATTTCTGCTCTTTTTGCACTTGAGGCAAATTCCCTTAAATTTCCGGTTGGCAACATAAAATCATCCACATACAAGTCATCAAATGCAGTAAGTAAAATATATTTTCCGGCATGAACATGACGGTGTTGAAAAGCATCATCCAGTAGAATCACTTGCGGTTTTTGCTCTAGTTGAAGTAATTGATTTATAGCGTTTACCCTATTTGCATCTACTGCTACTTTCAATGAAGGAAACTTGGTGAAATATTGAAACGATTCATCGCCTAAATCTGAAACAGTTGAATTAGAATTTGCTAAAAGAAACCCTTTCGACTTACGTTTATATCCTCGACTCAAAGTGGCAACACGATAGTTTTCCTGCAACATTCTTATTAAGTATTCAATTTGTGGTGTTTTTCCGGTACCACCAACGGATAAATTACCAACAGCAATTATAGGAATTTGAAACCTATGCGATTTTAGAATACCTTTATCAAATAGAAAATTCCTGATGGCAGTAATAACACCATATAAAAGTGCGAATGGAAAGAGTAATTTTCTAATTAAAATCATACTACGAAAGTAGGTAATTTTTATCTTTGAAAGAAATTAATGTAAACCACACAATTCAATTAAAATGAAACTTAACAACATTCTTGAAGTTTTAGAAGAGTTAGCTCCTTTGGCTTATGCAGAAGATTTTGACAATGTCGGTTTGTTAACCGGAAATCCGAATCAGGAAATCAACGGTATTTTGGTTTGTCATGATGCCTTAGAAAATGTTTTGGATGAAGCCATTTCAAAAAATTGCAATTTGGTGGTTTGTTTTCACCCTATTCTTTTTTCAGGTTTAAAAAAAATAACGGGTAAGAATTATGTAGAAAGAGTTATTATCAAAGCCATTAAAAACGATATCGCCATTTATGCTGTTCATACTGCTTTGGACAATCATAAAGAAGGAGTGAATAAAATTATTTGTAATCATTTAGGTTTAAAAAACACAAAAATATTAGTTCCAAAAGAAAAATACATTCGAAAGTTAGTAACCTATACTATTCCTGAAAATCATACAAAATTAAGAAATGCTCTTTTTGAAGCCGGAGCCGGAACCATTGGTAACTACGAAGATTGCAGTTTTAATTCAAAAGGAATTGGCACTTATTTGGGTAATGAAAATAGTAATCCGGAAATTGGCGAACGTTTTGAGTTTGTTGAAAATGAAGAAATAAAACTCGAAGTAACTTTTGAAAAACATTTAGAATCAAAAATTTTAAAAGCGTTGTTCCAAAATCATTGTTATGAAGAGGTGGCCTATGAAATTTATGAACTACAAAACAAACATCAAAACATTGGTTTAGGGATGATTGGAGAATTAGAAACACCAGTTTCTGAGTCGGAATTTTTACAACTTGTGAAAGATAAAATGCAATGTGAAAGCATAAGACACAGTGCTTTTTTAGGTAAAAAAATCTCAAAAGTAGCGGTTTTAGGGGGTTCAGGAAGCTTTGCAATTGGTCAAGCCATTAAACAAGGTGCAACTGCTTTTTTAACAGCAGATTTGAAATACCATCAATTCTATGAGGCTGAAAATCAGCTACTTTTAGCAGATATTGGGCATTATGAGAGCGAACGTTACACAAAAAATTATATTGTTGATTTTCTTATCAAAAAAATTCCTAATTTTGCAATCATTTTATCAGAAGAAAATACAAATCCAGTTAAGTACTTTTAAGTTATGACAAACGTTAAAGAAATGAGTGTAGAAGAGAAGTTAAGAGCACTCTATGATTTGCAATTAATTGATTCCAGAATCGACGAAATTAGAAATATCAGAGGAGAATTGCCTCTTGAGGTGCAAGATTTAGAAGATGAAGTTGCCGGATTAAAATCGCGTTCAGAAAAATTAAAAGTAGATTTAGATACAATTGATGAGCAAATCAAGGCTAAGAAAAACGCTATTGAGGCTCACAAAGAAGGTATTAAAAAATATACTGAGCAACAAAAAAACGTTAGAAATAACAGAGAATTCAATTCACTTACCAAAGAAATTGAATACCAAGAATTAGAAATTCAGTTAGCTGAAAAGCAAATTAAAGAAATGAAAGCTTCTACTGAGTTCAAAAAAGTTCAAATTGCTGAAGCACAAGAAAAATTAACTTCAAAACAAAACCATTTAGAACATAAAAAAGCTGAATTAGGCGACATTATGTCTGAAACGCAAAAAGAAGAAGAGTTCTTAACAAACCTTTCTGCAGAACACCAAGGAAAAATTGAGGATCGTATCTTAGCTGCTTATAACAGAATTAGAAGTAGCGTTAAAAATGGTTTAGCCGTTGTTTCTATTGAAAGAGGTGCTTCTGCCGGATCTTTCTTTACAATTCCACCACAAACACAAGTTGAAATTGCCGCAAGAAAGAAAATCATTACTGATGAGCACAGTGGAAGAATTTTAGTTGACGCCGCTCTTGCCAATGAGGAAAGAGAAAAAATGGAAGAATTATTTAAAACTATATAATTTTAAAACCCCGACTTCGGGGTTTTTTTTATGAAACAATTTTTTAATCGCATCCTTATTTTTTGCATTGGTTCTTATATCAATTTACTTAGCTTTATTTATCCCAAAAAAGCAAAAGAAATTGCTTATACCTTTTTTAGCACGCCACGAAACGGCAAGTTAAACCAAGAAAAACTCCCAGAGATTTTAAGAAAAGCTTCTTTTGAATTTTTTCAATTAGAAAATCATTACTTTCCGGTTTATGTATGGCAAGGTAATGCTACTAAAATCTTTTTAGTTCATGGCTGGGAAAGCAATGCTTCAAGATGGGAGCCTTTAATCAATCAAATTCAAAAATCAGGAAGCACAATTATTGCACTTGACGGTCCGGCACATGGCTTATCAAACGGAACAGAATTTAATGTTCCGAACTATGCTTCCTTTATTAATGTTGCCGTAAAACATTTTGAACCCACATTCATAATTGGCCACTCCATTGGAGGTGCAGCCTGTTTGTATCACCATTATTTTTATAAACCGGAATCCATTAAAAAATTAATTCTAATTGGAGCTCCTTCAGACCTTAATGTCTTGTTGTTTAATTTTAATAAAATTCTCGGTTTAAACAACAGAGTTTCAAAACTTTTAGAAAAGCATTTTGAGGAAAAATTCAACATAAAAACGGCTGAATTCAGAGGAGCTACTATGGCTTCTACTCTAAATATTTCAGGAATTGTAGCACATGACCTGGAAGATGATGTGGTTTCTTTTAAGGAAGGTCAAAAAATCATAAGCGGATGGAAAAATGCCCGTTTTATTGAAACAAAAGGACTGGGCCACAGCATGCACGATGAAAAATTATATCAGGAAATATATCAATTCCTGTTTGAAGAATAACCTACTTTTTAATTACTTTTTTTACTGTTGCTTGGTTACCATCTGTAACTTTCAAAAAATATATTCCGGAAGTAAATCCGGAAATATCAAGTTCTCTTGATTCCGGAAGTAATGATTGCGAAACAAGTTGTCCTAGAGCATTAAAAACTTCCAATTGGGCATTTTTTGACAACTCATTTGAAACCATTAAAACAATCTGTGAAGTTGCCGGATTTGGATATACTGTAAAATTTGTAAAATTATTGGAAGGTAAATTCAGCAACACATAATCATCATACACTTTTTGAACAGCAGCTTGCATATTTGGAATTGGACCAATATTTCCAGCATTGGGATTACCTTGAGCAATTCCGGTTATTTTCAATAAATCCCTCATTTGAGGACCTGTTAAATACGTTCCGTTTAAAGAAAAATGATACGATTGTAAAACAATTGCACAAGAAGCAACAATAGGTGTGGCCGAACTTGTCCCGGCAAAATTTGTATAACGTTGATTAAAATCACCTCCAATAGTAACGGCATCGCCATAACCTGTTGCATACACATTCTCGCCCCAGGCTTGAAGGTCTACTCTGGTACCGTGCGTACTATACCATAATTTATTGTGTGCCAACGTTGACGTTCCTGCTCCAACGATAATTGCTCCACTGTCTCCCCTATTCATATACGGTTGATAGAACGCTGAATTAAGATTTTGATTGCCATTCCCGGCTGCTGCGACAATAATGATTCCGCTATTTGAGGCGGCTAATGTCAGATCCCAAATTACATTATTATATTCTGCCGGAACATATTGATCATTTTGACCTCCTGTTTGCATTTCAAAGATAATTACATCACCGGGAGACGAATTTTGAATGGATTGTGAAACCGCAAAAACTCTGTTATAACCGGATTGTTGCCATTCCGGAAATAAAATCATTTCAGTAGCACCATGTGCCATTCCGGAAACGCCATAATTTCCTTTGTGAGCAAACACAATTCCAAAAACAGCAGTGCCATGTTCAGTATAATCAACGGAAGCATTAGAATTCACCGTCATACCGGTGGCCAAAAAGGCATTTATTTGGTGAAACTCTTCGTGGTTTTTATTGAATCCATATTCTACATTTCTCACTTTAATTCCTGAACCATTCAATCCTAAATTCCAAGCATGTTGCATGTTTACTCCAGGATTAGCTGCCAAATAAGTTTGATTGGTTTCAAAATTTGGGGTCACGGGCATGATGTCAAAAGGTGGCTTGATGGGTTCAAGCGACAATAAACTGCAATAATCAACTTTTGATAATTCTTCCAATTTTGTGGCTAATTCAAAAAGACGTTCGTTTGTTGGATTGGGAATACTAACTTTCAGAATATTTTTCAAATGCAATACAGCACTTGCATCGCCATGATATTTCAAGGCATTTTGTTCCATTTTTGAAAGCGACTCCTCCGAAATTAAAATTCCTTTTTCCAAAGAAATGGAATAGTCATTTTGCAAACTTTCAAAACCCTCAATTTGGCTTTTAACACTCTCCTCATAATCCGTAGTCGTAAAACGAATTGATGAAGAAAACCGAACATACAATTCGTGTGTATTACTGGATTGTGTCAAATGAAACTGCCCTTTTCTATTTTGAGAAAAAGACTCAGCTATCGAGAATACTAAAACTATAAAAATTGTAGTTCTAATCATTGTAATTGATTGTATTTTAAGTGATTTTAAAAGCATTGCAATTTAATAATTTTATAAATACAATCTAAAAAATTGATTTTCATAATTTAATGAATAAAAGTTACCTTTGCTGACATGGAAAATTCAGGAAAAAGAATCAATAAATTTTTATCAGAATCAGGATTTTGCTCTCGAAGAGAAGCCGACAGGTTAATTTCTGAAGGAAGGGTAACCATCAATGGAATTGTTCCGGAAATGGGAACAAAAATCAATGAAACCGATGAGATTAGAGTGGACGGAAAACTGATAAGAGAAAACACTGAAAAACCCATTTATTTGGCTTTTAATAAGCCTCCCGGAATTGAATGTACCACCAATCAAAGTGTTCGTAACAATATTGTAGATTATATTAATTATCCTGAGCGAATTTTCCCGATTGGTCGTTTGGACAAAGCCAGTGAAGGTTTGATTTTTATGACGAATGATGGCGATATTGTAAATAAAATTCTTCGTGCGAGAAACAACCACGAAAAAGAATACATTGTAACGGTTGACAAACCCATAACAGATCGTTTTATACAACGAATGGGAAATGGCGTGCCAATTTTAGACACCGTTACCAGAAAATGTAAAGTGGAACAGATTAGTAAATTTATTTTTAAAATTGTTTTAACGCAAGGTTTAAACCGCCAAATCAGACGAATGTGTGAGTATTTGGGTTATGAAGTTACGGCTTTAAAACGCATTCGGATAATTAATATTTCGCTTGACATTCCTGTTGGAAGGTATCGGGATTTAACTGCAGCTGAAATCACAGAATTAAATCAACTTATTGAACCTTCCAGTAAAACAGAAGAGGCAAGTTTGCCGAAAATTAACAGTTCCAATAGCAAAAGAAAACATTAAGAATTTTTTTATTTTATTTGGAAATTATATTTTTGGACCAAATAATTTAAAAACAACACAATGAAAAAAATTTTTTTAGCAACACTTTTTTTAACAGCTTTTTTTGGATTGGTTTCCTGTAGTAGCGATGGAGATTCGAATCAAAACTCTACCACATTTAAAGTTAATAATGTTGATTATACGCTACCCACTTCTCAAGGGATTATCTATTCAGGAATGTCAAATGGTTATATTATTGACGACACATCATATGAACAAATTTCTATTGTAATTACAGGTCTAAAAGATGTATCTGAAGTTGCAACTTTATCTTTTGATTTATATAAACTACCGGGTCAACCGATAGCTGGTGATTATCAAGCTTCCATTAATGAAGAAGATGACGTTACCAGTAATTTTGAACAATTACTTTCAAGTCACCAAAGAGCATGCTTCAGTTATACTTCACTAATGATAGTTTCAACTTTTAGTATGGAAGAAATACTATCTGGTCATGCACCAACTGGAACTGTGAAAATCATTTCTAACGGTGGTAATAGTTATACAATTAAATATAATGGTGATTTTAAAAAATCTGATGAGGACACCATTGTACCAGTAGAAATAAACATAACAGGAACTATAAATTTGAATTAAAAATTATATTTTAAAAACTAAACCCAAGCTCATCACTTGGGTTTATTTTTTATTTTAACTTCATTCGTTTTTGCTCTCTGGCTAATAATGTATTTTTAAGTAGCATTGCAATTGTCATAGGTCCCACTCCACCCGGAACAGGAGTTATGTAAGAAGCTTTTTTGCTGACCAAATCAAAATCTACATCGCCTGTAATTCTATATCCTTTTTCTGTCGTTTCATCTGCAACACGAGTAATTCCCACATCAATTACTACTGCATCATCTTTAATCATTTCAGCTTTCAGATAATTTGGAACACCTAATGCTGTTATAATAATATCTGCTTGCGTTGTAATTTGAGAAATATTCTTTGTATAACTGTGTGTTAAGGTAACTGTTGAATTTCCGGGAAAACCTTTTCTTCCCATCAAAATACTCATAGGTCTTCCAACAATATGACTTCTTCCAATCACAACAGTATGTTTCCCTTTAGTTTCCACTCCATAACGTTCTAACAATTCTAAAATTCCAAAAGGAGTAGCCGGAATAAAAGTAGTCATATCCAAAGCCATTTTTCCGAAATTTTCAGGATGAAATCCGTCTACATCTTTGCTTGGATCAATAGACATGATTACATTCTGCGTATCAATTTGTTTTGGAAGTGGTAATTGCACAATAAACCCATCGATATTATCATCTTCGTTAAGTTCTTGTATTTTTTTGAGTAGTTCTGTTTCGGATGTTGTACTTGGCATTTTGACCAAAGTGCTTTCAAAACCAACGCGTTCACAAGCTTTTACTTTACTGCCAACATAGGTTAAGCTCGCTCCGTCATTCCCTACAATAACTGCAGCCAAATGAGGAACCTTTTCTCCTTTGTCTTTCATTTTTTGGACTTCTGCCGTAATTTCATTTTTAATATCTTCCGATATTTTTTTACCGTCTAATAATTGCATAGTGTGTTGTTGTTATCGCTATTAAAAAACAAGACGCGAAAAATCGCGTCTCAACTTGTTATCTCATTCCTTTCATGCCGCCCATCATTCGGGCCAGATTCTTTCCGCCACCGCCTTGCATCATTTTCATCATTTTGCTCATCTGATCAAATTGTTTCATCAATTGATTTACTTGTTCCACTTTGGTTCCGGAACCTTTGGCTATTCTTATTTTACGTTTTCCGTCAATTACGGTTGGCTTTGTTCTCTCTAATGGCGTCATTGAATGAATAATGGCTTCAATATGTTTGAAGGCATCGTCTTCAATTTCCACATCTTTTAGTGCTTTTCCGGCACCGGGAATCATTCCTACCAAATCTTTCATGTTACCCATTTTCTTAATCTGCTGAATTTGAGATAAGAAATCATCAAAACCAAACTCGTTTTTAGCAATTTTCTTTTGCAACTTACGAGCTTCTTCTTCATCATATTGTTCCTGAGCACGTTCAACTAAGGAAATAACGTCACCCATTCCCAAAATTCTATCGGCCATACGAGAAGGATAGAAAACATCAATGGCTTCCATTTTCTCACCGGTTCCAATAAATTTAATGGGTTTGTTTACTACAGATTTAATGGACAATGCAGCACCACCTCTGGTATCACCGTCTAATTTTGTTAAAATAACGCCATCAAAATTTAATCTTTCGTTGAATGCTTTTGCTGTATTCACGGCATCTTGTCCGGTCATGGCATCCACAACAAACAAGGTTTCTTGTGGTGTAATGGCTTTATGAACATTTGCAATTTCGTTCATCATTTGTTCATCAATAGCCAAACGACCGGCGGTATCGACAATCACTACATTAAAACCATTTGCTTTGGCGTGTTTAATTGCATTTTGAGCAATAGAAACAGCGTCTTTATTTTCAGGTTCAGAATATACCTCAACACCAATTTGATTTCCAACAACGTGCAATTGGTTTATTGCTGCAGGAC
>JAUXNR010000320.1 GCA_030682755.1 Flavobacterium sp. | reverse complement strand
CCAAAGTTCATTCTTATCTGAAATATTTGGGTTGATCATTTTCTTAATCAAATCGTGCGATACAGAAGAAGAAATTACCAATAATAATCCTGCTGCCGTTGAAAGTGCAGCCGCCAAAGCTCCTGCAGCTACCAATGCAATCACCCAATTTGGAAGATTGGCAATTTCAGGATTGGCCAAAACCATAATATCATTGTCAATTTTTAATTCGTTGGCTTCTTTGTCTGCAACGTATTGAATTTTTCCATCAGCATTTTTATCATCAAAAGTCAACAATCCGGTTTTTTCCCAATTGGTAAACCATTGTGGCATAGTACTGTATTCTTTATCACTTACGGTCTGAATTAAATTCGCTTTTGCAAAAACCGCTACTGCCGGAGCTGTTGTATATAAAATAGCAATTAATAACAATGCCCAACCTGCAGATTTTCGTGCATCACGTACTTTCTTAACGGTAAAAAAACGAACAATAACGTGAGGTAATCCTGCGGTACCAACCATTAAGGCTAGCGTAATTGCAAATACATCAACCAATGATTTTGTACCACTTGTATATTCTGTAAAGCCTAATTCAGTTTGTAATCCGTTTAATTTATCTAACAAATACGTTCCTGAACCATCAGCCATAGTACCACCCATTCCTAGTTGCGGAATTGGATTTCCTGTCATTTGAATGGAAATAAATATTGCTGGAACCATAAAGGCAAAAATCAAAACGCAATATTGTGCTACTTGCGTATATGTGATTCCTTTCATGCCTCCTAAAACAGCGTAAAATAAAACGATAATCATACCAATGATAACACCTGTATTGATGTCCACTTCTAAAAATCTTGAAAAAACAACACCAACACCTCGCATTTGACCTGCCACATAAGTAAACGAAACGATTAACGCACAGATTACTGCCACAGTTCGAGCGGTTTTTGAATAATAACGATCACCAATAAAATCAGGCACGGTAAATTTTCCGAACTTACGAAGATATGGAGCCAACAATAAAGCCAACAACACATAACCTCCTGTCCATCCCATCAGATACACCGCACCGTCATATCCTGCAAAGGAAATAATACCGGCCATTGAGATAAATGAAGCGGCAGACATCCAGTCGGCAGCCGTAGCCATTCCGTTTGCTAATGGGGAAACACCACCACCGGCAACATAAAATTCTTTTGTAGAACCGGCTCTCGACCAAATTGCGATTCCGATATATAGGGCAAACGTAATCCCTACAATAATGTAGGTCCAAACTTGTACATCCATTTTTTTAGTTTTTAGAGTTGCTGAGAAACTGAGTTACTTAGCAGCTGAGTTTTTTTATTTTTTTTAATTTCCGTTATGACTAATTACTAATCACTTAAAATTTACTCCTCATCATACCCATACTTCTTATCCAACTTGTTCATCAATCGAACATAGACAAAAATTAAGATGACAAATACATAAATAGAACCTTGTTGTGCGAACCAAAATCCGAGTGGGAAACCACCAATTTTGAAGGCATCTAAGGCGTCTTTGAACAGTATTCCGGCTCCGTATGAAACCAAAAACCAAATGCTTAATAAAATCAGAAGGTACCTCAGATTTTCTTTCCAGTACGCGGTTGCGTTTGCTTGATTGCTCATTGTTAAAGTGTTTAGATTGTTATAGATAAATGTGTAATTGCAATAAAAATTCTCCTTTATACGTGTCGATTTTATCAACTGCAGTATAAATAGGTCTGTTGGAATATTGTGCCGTTATTTTGGCATGATGACCATCCAAGAAAAAGTTAGTTCCAAAATCAAATTGATTGCTCGCTTTTTCTAAAGCATCAAAGTTTTTATAGGTGTAGGCTGCAAAAGGTTGAATTCGCACCTTAGGTTTTTCATTTGCATTTGGCAATAAAATACCGGCTTGCGTATACCAAATAGTTCCGGTTCCAATCATCGGTTGTAAATTACCCGGTCCGGCCAATGCTTCTGCTCCGGTGTATTGTGTGTTTTTAACACCTTCATTCATAATTCCGATATTTCTCAAGTAATTCGGACCAAAATCATAGGAATAGAAAACACTGTATCCCGTGAAGGCCATTTTTTTCTCTTTATTTCCAATAGGCAAATCAAGAAACACATCTCCGGAAAATAAATTGGTAGCATGGCGTTCGGTTTCACCGTTAACAGAAGTTTTGGTGGAACTTGGTGCTGTGTAAAATCCGGCTCCAATGTTTAACATCTTTTTCGTTCCCAAATAGGTACCGACTTTAAAAGGTAAAAAGTTAGATTCTTTATCAAAAAACTGGTATTCCACATAACCGGCTTTAGACCAATGGGCATTATTGTTGTTATCCACCGCTCTAGCAACAGCTTCATCGGCAACATCAACAGGCATTTGATTGGTCGCAAACGGTTTATTGATACTGAATCGGTATTCAATGCGATTGTATTTTCCTTTGGCAAAAACACCAATTTGTCGGGCAAACTGATCGGAATTTTCAATCAAGGGCCAGTTGAATATTGGAGCATCAATGGTCATGTAGTTTAGTGTTGATGACATCGTCATGCGGGATAATCCCATGTAATAATGCAAACCCGCTCCCATGCTCAAGCTAAATGGCTTGTCTTCTTTTGGAAGTACTACGGCATATTCATTCCAAGCATCGTGAAAAAATAAGCCGGGTTTCTTGCCGTTTCCGTAACCTCCGGTTCCTGATGATCCGGAAGCACCCCCGTTAATAAAAGTTTGATTGTTGATACCAATATGGGTCACAATCATATAGCGTGGCGAAATTTGTGCATAAGCCAACAAACGCAAACGTCTGAGTCCGATATCTTCTTGTTGGGTAACACCTTCATCTCCAATCATGGTACCCGGATTCATTTGAGATGACCGCAACCAAATTTGATTCCAAGCAATAAAACGCATGTATTTTGTCCCTTCAGGATTGATGTTGAATTTCATTCCGCCACCATATTCGGGTGAACCTTGTGAGAATGCATTTAATGTGAGTAATACAAAGGTTACTAAAAAAAGATTTTTTTTCATTTGAAGTTAGTTTGGTTCATAGAAATAGTTTGTTTTTCTGAGTACCAAATTGAAATAATATCTCGATGAAAAAAATTTTGCTATATATTTTTGTAAATCAATATAGTTAATCTTTGAATCGTTCCCACTTTATGAGCATGAATTTATCACCTAATTCGGTTATAATCATTCCCGCTCCTTTCAATTGCTCTTTGTTTTTTAAGAATTCAACAAGCTCCAAATGGTTGTAAATCTTATACGTTGGATGATAATCGGTGTGAGCCGGTTTTTTAATTTTAAACTCTTTTACCCAATTGCTTACCGTGACATGAGAAACACCAATAATACGTTCAATTTCACGGTAACTCAACCCTTCTAAATACAATTGCAATGCTTTGGTTACATAGTAATCATCTATCTTTTTACCCAACTTATTGACTGTAAAATAATAGTTGCATTTTTTGCACAAATACCTCTGTCTGTCTTTGATGATGCCGCTTTTTACAATTTGATTGTTCTGACATTTCGGACACGCTAAAATCTCC
>JAUXNR010000316.1 GCA_030682755.1 Flavobacterium sp. | reverse complement strand
TTACACTATCAATTAATAATAATATTCTTTCATATTGTGGGGTAGTTTGGCATAATTGTTGTAATTTTGTAACATTATTTTAAAAATAACATATTTATGAAAAAATTAATTTTTACAGCTGTAGCAATATTTGGATTCGCTATGTTTTCAAATGCACAAGAAATTTCAAAAAATGCATTAGGTCTTCGTTTAGGAGATAATGACGGTTTTGGTGGAGAGATATCTTATCAAAGAGCTCTTGGTAGCAATAACCGCTTGGAGTTAGATTTAGGCTGGAGAAACAGCAACAACGTTGATGCGTTCAAATTAATTGGTTTATATCAATGGGTTTGGAATATTGATGGTGGTTTCAATTGGTATGCCGGTGTTGGTGGTGGTGTTGGAAGTTGGAATAACAAAAGAGCTGACGTTAATGGATCATATGCTGTTTTAGCAGGTGACATTGGTATCGAGTATAATTTTGACATTCCTTTGTTATTGTCCTTAGATTTCCGTCCAGAGTTTTATGTTGGAGGAAATGACGATTTTAGAAGAAACAATTTTGGTCCTGATATCGCTTTAGGTATTAGATTCCAGTTCTAATTTTAGAATAGAATACAAAAAAAAACGCCTCAATCGAGGCGTTTTTCTATTTAAAACGTATTGGTTTTTTTGAATTTATCTTTACAACAGTTAACGGATAAGTCATTACCGAAGTTGCCATTCCTGAAGGATAGTTTTCTTTTATGTCCACAATAATTTCAGTTTCTGTTTCTTCAACAGATTCCAGTGAGATAAAATGTCCTCCACTGTTTTTCTCTCCCATGTTTAACAATAAAAAATTAGCTGTTTTAATATCGTTTGAAGTGACTTTGTTCTTCAATTCCTTATCATTCAAAAGCATTTTAAACTCATTAGGTTCAGAGATAATTTCATAAAACTGAATGGAGGCACCTCCTTGCTCATCTTGTTTTACTATTTCATACAATACAAAACCTTCTTTGTTTTCTGTAACATTTTTTGTCCCACAAGAAAAAAGTAAAAGGCTAAACACGGGTACTAATAATTTTTTCATACTAACTGTTTTTTTGAAATTGCTCTGGCATATAACGCCTCATACAAAGGTAATATTTCTTTGATGTCATATTTTTGTGCCGTTTTAAAAGCATTGACTTTAAAATTATGTAAGGTGTCATCATTTTCTAAAATTGTGATGGCGTTATTGGCCATTTCTTCAATAGCTCCAACGGCACTTAAAAATCCTGAAACACCATTACTGTTTACTTCCGGCAAACCGCCTGTATTACTTGAAATGACCGGAACGCTACACGCCATGGCTTCTAAAGCTGCCAATCCGAAACTCTCTGTTTCTGAAGGTAATAAAAACAAATCCGTAAAACATAAAATCTTATCAATTTCATTACTGTTTCCAAAAAAGATGACTTTATCTGAAATGCCTAATGATTCACAAAGTCGCTCTGCACTTTCTTTTTCAGGTCCTTCGCCTACCATCATCAATTTTGCAGGCAATTGCTCTTGTATTTTATAGAATATCTTGATGACATCCGGTATGCGTTTTACTTTTCTGAAATTACTGATATGAGTAATTATTCGCTCTGAATCTTTGGCCATTAATGAACGGTAACACGGCGTATCTTTTTCCTTTTTTACATTATCAATCTCAATAAAATTTGGTATCACTTCAATTTCATTGGTAATATTGAACAATTTATAGGTTTCATCTTTTAAACTTTGAGACACCGAGGTTACATAGTCTGATTTATTGATACTAAAACTAACGGCAGGTTTATAAAACGGATGATTTCCCACTAATGTAATATCAGTTCCGTGCAAGGTAGTAACCATTGGAATTTCTATACCTTCATCCAACAACATTTGTTTTGCCATATAGCCCGCATAAGCATGCGGAATGGCATAATGAACATGCAACACTTCCAGTTGATGTAACTTTACCATATCAACCAATTTACTGGATAAAGCCAATTCATACGGTTGATAATGAAACAAAGGATATTCCGGTACATTCACTTCATGATAAAAAACATTGGGATTTAAAAGTGCCAAACGAACCGGTTGACTGTAGGTTATAAAATGTATTTCATGTCCTCTTCGGGCCAACTCCAAACCGAGTTCTGTGGCAACAACACCGCTTCCGCCAAAAGTGGGATAACAAACAATAGCTATTTTCATTAAAGTATTTATTTTAACTGTAACAAAGTTAAATATTTTGAAAGAGGATAACGGTAAGGTTTCGTTAAAAAAAACAAGACGTTTACAATTCAAAGGCTGTGGTGCTTTTCACTTCACCAATCATAAACGAACTGTGTGTGCTGCCAATATGATCTAAAGTGGTCAATTTTGAAACCATAAATTCGCGATATTCCTCCATGCTTCCCACACAAATTTTTAAAATATAATCATAATCACCACTAACGTGAAAACATTCTAACACTTCATCAAGTTTAACCACTTGACTCTCAAATCGGGTCACAAAATCTCTGGAATGTTGCATCAGTTTAACATGACAGAAAACAACATAATCCTTGTTTATCTTTTTACGATTTAAAATGGCTACATACTTTTCGATAATCCCTTCGCGTTCCAACTTTTTTATGCGTTCATAAATGGCTGTAATGGAAAGGTGCAACAAAAGAGAAAGCTCTTTTGTTGTCTTTTTAGTATCTTCTTGTAGCAGTTTAAGTAGCTTTTTATCAATTGCGTCTAAATGTATCATGGTAAAAGTTTGAAATAAAATCTAAAAGTAGGAATTATTTTTAAATCAAATAGATTATTTAATTAAAAATTCACATTGTAACCTTTATTTTATCTAATAAAAATGATTCCAGTTGATTTTAATACTAATAATACTGAAATTTGTAATAAATTTAAAATACCCAACTATGTCAAAATTTAACCCCGCAGACAAAATCCAAGATTTACAATACTTTGGAGAATTTGGAGGTGTAAATCCATCCATTTCAGATTCGTCAACCTATACGTTTCTTTCTGCAAAAACCATGTTTGATACCTTTGAAGGAAATGCTGAAGGGTGCTACCTCTACTCTCGTCATTCTTCACCTATGAATCTTTATTTAGGTGAAGCATTAGCCGCCATGGAAGGCACAGAAAGTGCCAATGTGGCTGCTTCAGGAATGGGTGCAATCACACCGGTTCTTATGCAATTATGTGGTGCCGGCGACGAAATTGTTTCAAGCAGAACCATCTATGGCGGAACGTATGCTTTCATGAAAAACATGTTACCGAAATGGAACATCAAAACCCATTTTGTTGATATTACAAAAATAGATAAAGTAGAAGCTGTTATAAATAAGAATACCAAGGTTTTATATTGCGAAACCGTGAGTAATCCTTTATTAGAAGTAGCCGATATTGAAAGCTTAGCAAAATTAGCAAAAAAACACAACATTAAGTTGGTGGTTGACAATACGTTTTCACCTTTATCGGTTGCTCCTGCAAAATTAGGTGCTGATGTAGTCATTCACAGTTTGACAAAATTCATTAACGGAAGCAGTGATACCGTGGGAGGTGTAGTTTGTGCCTCTCAGGAATTTATCAATGATTTGAAAAACGTAAATAACGGTGCAAGCATGTTATTAGGTCCAACCATGGACAGTTTGCGTTCTGCCAGTATTTTGAAGAATTTAAGAACCCTTCACATCCGAATGAAACAACACAGTTATAATGCCAATTATTTAGCTGAAAGATTTGAAAATGACGGATTAAAAGTGGTATATCCTGGTCTGAAAAGTCATCCGAGTCATGAAATTTATACAAACATGATTAACAAAGAATACGGTTTTGGTGGCATGATGACGCTTGATGTGGGTTCTTTAGAAAAAGCCAACGAACTGATGGAATTGATGCAACACAAGAATTTAGGATACTTGGCCGTAAGTTTAGGTTTCTACAAAACGTTATTCAGTGCTCCCGGAACATCTACTTCTTCTGAAATTCCAATGGAAGAACAAATTGAAATGGGTCTGACTGATGGATTAATTCGTTTTTCAATTGGTTTAGATAACAATATTGAACGCACTTATGAAATGATGAAAGCATGTATGGTGGAACTGAATATTCTGGAAAGTGAAAATGTAATGTTATAATTTCAACACCTGAAATAAACAGAATGAAATTTCAATAAAAATAATGAATCCGCTTGTGGTGATGCAAGCGGATTTTTTTGTGAGATGAAAAAACATTCCTCCCTTTTTTATATATTGCAGTCCACAAACCAATATACATGGAAAGTCAAGACATAAAACCACTGGATCCAAAAGACGAACAACTTATAGAAAACAAAAACTTATCGCTTTTTGAGGCATTGATTCCAATAATCATATTAGTAGCATTGTTGGCTTTTAACGTACGCTATGCTTTTGGCGATGATGCTTTGAGCGGCAGCAATCAATTTTTATTGTTAATTGGAGCAGCCATTGCCGCTATTATAGGATTTAGAAATAAAGTTTCCTACCAAGCGATGATGGAAGACGTTTCTAAAAATGTAAAATCTACCTCAAGTGCAATCATTATACTACTGTTAGTTGGTGCTCTTTCAGGAACTTGGTTGCTCAGTGGCATTATACCAACCATGGTGTATTATGGTTTGCAAATCTTACACCCAACAATTTTTCTTCCTGCTTGTGTGGTAATTTGTTCTGTCATTTCAATTGCAACCGGAAGTTCTTGGACAACATCTGCTACGGTAGGTATCGCTTTGATTGGAATTGGAAGCACTCTTGGAATGCCCATTGGAATGGTAGCCGGAGCTGTAATTTCAGGTGCTTATTTTGGTGATAAACTTTCTCCATTATCCGATACTACTAATCTTGCTCCTGCTATGGCGGGAACAGATCTATTTACACATATTCGATACATGACATTAACAACAGTGCCAACTTTGGCTTTGAGTTTGGTCATTTTTGTAATTTTAGGTTTAACGCAAACCACAAGTGGTGTAAACAATAATGAAGCAACTTTAATGGCCATTAAAGAAACGTTTACAATTAGTCCTTGGTTGTTTTTAGTACCTGTTGTGGTTATTCTTTTAATTATCAAAAAAACAGAACCACTTATTGCTTTGTTAATTGGTACTTTGTTGGGTGGAATTTTTGCATTGCTTTTCCAACCTGACTTGGTGGCAAAAATTGGTGGTAGCACATCGTTGGACTTCATGTCGGGCTATAAAGGTGTGATGAATGCCATCACGGTACAAACTAATTTTGAATCCTCCAATGAAATGCTGCAAGAATTGTTTTCTGCCAAAGGAATGCAAGGCATGTTGGGCACCATTTGGTTGATTTTATGTGCCATGGTATTTGGAGGTGTCATGGAAGCTATTGGTGCTTTAACCAAAATTACTGAAGCTTTATTAAAATTATTCCACACCGTTTTCGGGTTATTTGCCAGTACCGTTGCCAGTTGCTTAGCACTGAATTTAACTGCTTCCGATCAATATTTAGCCATCGTTGTTCCGGGAAAAATGTTTGCAAAAGCTTATGAAGATAAAGGTTTAGCTCCTGAAAACCTGAGTAGAACCTTAGAAGATTCCGGAACCGTAACGTCTGTTCTTGTGCCATGGAATACTTGTGGTGCCTACCATAGTGGCGTTTTAGGAGTATCCACCTTAAGTTATGCTCCGTATGCATTCTTCAACATCATCAGTCCGTTTATGACGTTGCTGTTTGCTGCTTTCAATATTAAAATCAAACAACTTACTTCTAAATAAGATTTTATTATCCTAAAACACAAAAACTGCTTTAATCGGCAGTTTTTTTATTTTAATTCAATTTTAACAATTGTTAATTCTTCATCAAATTAGCTTTAAAATTAGAGATACTAAAATAATATCCTATTAAAATTGCAGACTTGATTGTTTTAGACGACAATTGCCTTTAGCATCAGCAAAACCAATACCTACATAAGAAAATGTATGATATTTATCAGGACTAAAATTCCTGTATTGTAGTAAATTTGCATCAGAAAATAACATTTATAAAAAATAAACAATTATGTCATTAGTAGGTAAAAAATTTCCAAACATTACAGTAGATGCCATTTCAGAAATGGGAGACAATTTGAGAATCAACGTGTTGGACGAAGCAGTTAAAAACAACAAAAAAGTAATCTTATTTTGGTATCCAAAAGATTTTACTTTTGTTTGTCCAACAGAGTTACATGCTTTTCAAACGGCTTTACCGGAATTTGAAAATAGAAATACCATTGTAATTGGTGCATCATGTGATACGAATGAAGTGCATTTTGCTTGGTTAAACACAGCCAAAAACAATGGTGGAATTGAAGGTGTTACTTATCCTTTAATTGCTGATACAACAAGAAATTTATCATCTGCTTTAGGAATTTTAGACATCGAAGCAGGAGAATTCAATGAAGATACTGAAACCTATTTAATTTCAGGTTCAAACGTTACCTACAGAGCAACGTATTTGATTGATGAAACCGGAAAAATTTTCCACGAAAGTGTAAACGACATGCCGTTAGGAAGAAATGTAAATGAATATTTGCGTTTGATTGATGCGTATACTCACGTTCAAACTAAAGGTGAAGTTTGTCCGGCCAACTGGGAAGAAGGAAAAGAAGCCATGGTAGCTGATCGATTAAGTACAGCTGCTTACTTAAGTCAAAACTAATTTAAATTCATCATCATGTTAATCGATTTAACCGAAGATACTCTTCAAGATTTATTGAGTCAAA
>JAUXNR010000306.1 GCA_030682755.1 Flavobacterium sp. | reverse complement strand
ACAAATCAGTACTTCTACATTTTCTGTATAAGTACAGAAACTATCTGATATTTTTTTATCGTTATGAGTAACCTTATGGGAAAGTAATTGACGAAAATGCTTATTGTGGTAAGCATGGTAGGAGAAATCAACCGGGAAACCGTAGTTGATTTCAAGGAATCTTTTAATGTAGGGCTTAACAGGAATCGAAACAGTAAATTTTTTTTGTACTGGTTTTTTAATCATGGGTTTGTAATAATAAAAACAGCATGGAAAAAGCTTGTCAAAAGTAATATAATTATTGATTATTAGTAGCTTATGGGCTTACGAGATAAAAAAAAAGGGCTTTTGCCCTTTTCTTTTTAGTAAACCACGCGGTAATCAGGTGGGAAAAACTCTTTCAGATGGTCATGTACCGCAGTTATTGTTTGGTAGTAAAACTCTCTGAAAGTAAGAAAACCCATGTTGTATTTAGCATGGATTGTCACGATTTCGGATTGTTTCGCCTGTTCCAAAATGAATTCACGTAGAGTCCCGGATTCGAAGCAGATTTTGCCGGTTGCCAGGGAAATGATTCTGTGTTTTATATCTACCACATAATCTGTTTTGTTAAAGTTCACGATTGGCACCTGGTACAACCATTTACATTTAGCAACTTCCGGGGTTCCGCTGAACTTTGTACCGTCCGGTTTCATCAATTGTGCTTTGCCAAAGGAGTTGACATGCCACAAAAGATATTTCTTACCATTGTATTCAACGACACATCCTAATGTTTTAGGGAATTCGTTCACAAAATTGATTTCCATAATACTAAATTTTAAATTATTTATAATTTCAAATTAAAAACTCAAAATAAATCCGCGTATAACATTGCAATGACATTTCAGCGGTGCACAATAACAAATCAAATTCACCTCCTGTTTTCTTGCAATTCTGTAAATCCTCCGCATTTCCTTTAAAAATTCTACATTTGTTTCCATTTGTGTTTTAAAATAACCTCTGTATGCATCAACAGCTTCATCTCTGCTCTCCACTACATATTTCGCTTTTGTTCCTTCTTTATGTGAAAAAGGATTTCCAAGTACAGAACCCCTTCCGCAATACACATCTGCTTTGCCCACTTCAGGCTTGTGTGTCCGTTTGTTTTTCACATTCAAAACCATTTCTCTTACCATAACTTTAAAATTTATTTTACCAAAAACTTCGGCTTTGGCTTACCGTTTTTTTTTCGGTGCCACGGGTATGGGATTCGTGAGAAATAAGGAATGACCTCCATGTC
>JAUXNR010000305.1 GCA_030682755.1 Flavobacterium sp. | reverse complement strand
GCAAATCATGGCCTTTCAGTAGATCATTTCTTTAGATATGGAAGTATTCCAATTGTTGAAACATTTGACGCTCATATGTTGTCAAATCAATTATTTGCTTATGTTTATGGATTGATAAATGGGTATGAACCTTGGGCCCCGTTTTTGTATGGATCTTATATTTTAATATTTATTTATTTATTGGTTTTTGTACTACTAAAAAGAATTATTGGCGGTTTTTATGCTTTTATCATATTGCTATGTTTTCCAATGTTAAGCATATTGATTTCCAGTTTTGTTTATAGTGGAATCGTTGCACTACTTCTACTTTCCCTAATTAATAAAAAATGCACAAAGCAATTCTATTGGTTTTGGGCTTCAATTGTGCTACTTTGTTTATTTAGGTTAGATTTAGGTTTTGCTTCTGCAATGGCAGGCATTGTAAGTTATTTTATCATTCATTTTATAACTCAAAAGGAGTATCACCTTAAAACATTTTTAAAAACAGGTGTAATTTCTGTAGCTTTTACAGTTTTTGTGTTTGTTATACTTTGTTTGTTTAAAGGAGTAAACCCATTTAATAGGTTATTGGAGCTTTTATCCATTGCAATGTCAAATCAAAATTGGGCTTATGAAAACATGGGAGATTCAAACCATGTTCTTTTTAGGCTATCATATTATATTTTACCAATTTTAACCTTGTTTTTGTTAGTAAAAACTATTTTAAGAGCGGTTGTTGTAAGAGCTTATTTTTCAAAAATAACTGAAAGCAAGTCACAGTTAGCTGCTTTAATTTTTTTCATTTTCTTTAGTTTGGTTTTTTACTTCAATATTCCCAGAGGAATTGTAAGACATCATTTTTTGTTTAATAATGTTGTTCTAATTACGAGTACAATTCCATTTGCTATGCTTTCTTATATTTATATTTTGAAAAGGAAAAATAATTTAGTGAAGTTGCTTTCAATTTTAATCATCACTTTTTTTGTTATAAACCTTACAACTCTTTCATTTCAAAATAAAAGCAAAAGTATTTTTAAAGAAGCTTTTGTATCCGCACCTTTTAATGAGAAGTTTCAAACAGCTTACGGATTTCCAAAATCAAGAATGAGTGAGACATTCAGCCTTGCAGAGATTAAATATTTCAAGGAGATTTTAGATAAATTACTACTTCCTGATGAAACTTACTTTGACTTTTCATCAACCAATTATTATCACGCATTAGTTGAACGAAAAAATCCTTTATACGTAAATCAATCCCCTTTACTTTTAAACGGTGATAAATCTCAGGACTTTGCTTTGGGACAGTTGAAAAAAACAAAGATCCCAATAGTTTTAATGCCTAATAAAGAAAATATTTGGCATCAAATAGACGGAATACCGGTTGAACATAAATATTATAAAATATCAGAGTTTATATATCAAAGGTATTCCCCTTTTTTAAAGATGAAAGATTTTACTATTTACGTTGATAACCTTAAAAAAGAATCATTTGAACAAAAATTAAAAACAGGAAGCAATAAAAAATATACAATTTCAGATTTTTCTAAAATTGATTTAGCCCAAATTCAAAAAAACGATATTTTAGTTCAAACGAATCAAAGCAATAATTTGATACTAACTAAAAATGGTGTTGACGCTTTTATTTTTGGACTATATAAATCAAATCTAAGCTCTGATACTATTGTTCAAAATACTCCAAAAACGATATCAATAAAAATTGACGCTTCCGCATCAGGTTCAATTCAATTATATTATTGGTTGAATGGAGAAGACTATTTTTCTGAGGCAAATTCTAAAGTCTTTCAAATACCCTCAGAAGGAAGTTATGAATTTGAATTGAACACACCTTCTGCAGTTCATGATGTTAGAATAGACGTGGATACTCCAAAGATAATTCTAAAAGAATTTGTTCTCAAAAATAAAGATTTAGAAAGCGGTTTTGATAACCAGGTTTTGAATTACAACTTAGGAGAGATTCCAATGGTTTGGGGAGAATTAGCGGATCAAAAGCTATTTAAATCAGTAAACAATCTCGGTGAAGAATTAATTCAAAGCAATGTAGTTTTGCAGTTTCAATTAAAAGAGAAGAAGCCATATTATTTGTTTTTTGAAATGGATTCAGATACAATTCAAGCTGCAACAGCATCACTTTTTGACGCAAATAACAATAAAAAAGTAGACTATCTAATTAGAGTAAATAAAGGTAAAAACAACTACGCAATACGTTTGAGCTCAAACGTTCATTGGTGGAAAGAAATAATTTCTAAAGTGAGTTTAACTACAGAAAAGACGGTTAAAATTACTAAGTTTGCTATAATTTCAGAAGACGGAAAAGATCAATTTTCGTTAAAAGAAAATGATTTTTATTTAAGCAATATAACAGATGAAAATTGGATTGGAGGGGTTGGAATTCCATTTAATTTACTCTTAATGAATAATTCACCACGAACACTAAGCTTTCTTCAAAAGCACAAAAAAATAGAATTAAAAAACGGAAGCATTATCAATATTGAAAAACATTGGGTTTCAGGTAATTTTATACATGTTGAAATAAAAGAAACCTTAAAAGAAAACAAAGAACAAATTAGATACCCAAATGATTTCAAATTTATAAAATAATTCATGAACTTAAAATTTGATAAAATAATTATTGGTGCAGGAATTTATGGTCTTTATGCCGCAGATTTTTGTGGAAAAAAAGGAGAGAAAGTGCTAGTTATTGAATTTGATAGCGAACCATTTATGAGAGCAACTTACATTAATCAAGCTAGAGTTCATATGGGTTATCATTATCCAAGATCATATACAACAGCAACAAAATCTGCAGGATATTATGACCTTTTTCAAAAAGATTATGCCTTTTCTATAAAAGAAGATTTTGACAAGATTTATGCCATTTCAAAAAATTTTTCATAGACCAATGCCAAACAATTTCAAAAATTTTGTTCAGATTCAAACATACCCTGTAAACCTGTTAATTCTTCAGATTATTTTAAAGAAGGATTAATTGAAGGGTCTTTTTTAAGCAAAGAATGTACTTATGATGCTAAAATGATAGGAAGTAATTTTCTCGAATCAATTGATAAAATGCAGAATGTTACTATTCAATTTAACTCAAGGATAAAAAAGATAGTTAAAAATGATTTTACCTATGTAATTGAAACCGATGGAGGACAAATTTTTGAATCCTCCTTTATTCTTAATGCTACCTATGCCTCAATTAATCAAATCTTAGAGGAACTGAATTATGAAAAAGTAGATATTAAATATGAATTATGTGAGATTATACTTTGTCAAGTAAGTGATTCATTAAAAAATGTTGGTATTACCGTAATGGACGGCCCCTTTTTTTCTTTAATGCCGTTTGGAAAAACCGGATTTCACTCCTTAACGGCAGTTTCGCAAACACCACATAAAACAAGTTTTGATTTATTACCTACCTTTGACTGTCAAGCAAGAAGTAACGACACTTGTAGCCCAAAACAATTGGGTAATTGTAATACATGTGTTGCAAAGCCGAAAACAGCTTGGGAGTTTATGAGTGGCATGGCAAAAAAGTATTTAAAAGACGATGTAGAAATAAAGTATGTGAAATCTTTATTTTCAATTAAGCCAATTTTAAAAGCTTCTGAAATTGACGATTCAAGACCAACAATTATTAAAACCCACAGTATGAATCCTACTTTTATATCTGTTTTGTCCGGTAAAATAAACACAGTTTATGACTTAAATGATATTTTATAAATGAATAGTTCAGTAAAAGAAAAAAAACTAATCTCAGCGGTAATTTATCTTCATAATGATGAAGATCGAATCGTACCATTTTTAAAAAAAATTGTTCATGTTCTGGAAATTAATTTTGAAAGTTTTGAGATAATCATTGTAAATGACTGTTCCTATGATGATTCAGTAGAAAAACTAAAGAAAGATGAATTTCTAAAAAACTACAATATTTCAATTATAAACATGAGTATCAGACAGGGATTAGAAGTTTCAATGACTGCTGGTATTGATTTATCTATGGGAGATTTTGTATATGAGTTTGATGATTTAACGCTTGATTATAAAGAAACTCTTATCACAAAAGCATATCATCACATTGTTTCCGGTTTTGATATTGTATCCGTTGCTCCAACATCAGATAACTCATTTGTTTCAAGAGTTTTTTACCAAATTTTTAATCGTTTTTCTAAAAGTAGATACAAACTGAGGTCAGAACGTTTTAGAATTTTATCAAGAAGAGCAATAAATAGAGCTTATTCTATCAGCAAAGCAATACCATATAGAAAAGCATTATATGCAAATAGCGGATTAAAAATGGATGCTATCACCTATTTAAAATTATCGGATGAAAATGTTACAAGCAAAAAAGAGAAGAGTGTTTTTAGGAATAGAATGGCTTTAAACTCAATAATTATTTATACAAATTTAGCTTTCAAAATAGCAATAGGAATCACAATACTATTGTTTTGTATTACAATGTTTTCGGGAATATATGCTTTTGTAATTTATTTTAGTAACCAGAAACCAATTGAAGGATGGACAACCACCATGCTATTAATGTCAGGTAGTTTTTCAGGATTGTTTTTTATATTGGCAATTATTATTAAATACTTGTCTTTAATAGTTGAATTAATTTATAGTAAAAAAACCTATTTGGTTGAATCGGTTGAACGGATTTGATTCAAATTATGTTATTGAAAATCAGTCAAATAAAATATTAATAGAAAGCGATTGAAAATAATCAAGAAAATAACTTTCTAATTAAAAAAAAGAAATAATTTTGCACAAAAAATAATAAAAAAAATGAAAAAATTAGTATACTTGTTTTGCTTAATTGCCTTGACATCATGTAAAGATGATACAAAAAAAGAAGAAATAACACCTGTTGTTCAAGAAACTGAAAAAACCATTTCTTTAAGTAATTATTCAGATGAAAATTGGGAAAAAGGAGTAGGTAGAGAATACAATATGTTTATAGTTGATTTTACGGAAAGCAACAAAGAACTTTTAAAAGATGTTAAAGTTCTTGAATTGGTTGATGGTACAATTGTGAAGGTTACTGGCATAACAATATCAGAACCGTTTATCCAAATCAATATAGAGGAAACAGCTCAACAATTTAAAGAAACAGCTTCATATCCAAATCTGATATTTATTAAAAAATAAAATTTAAGAAATTTAAGAACCACCTGCTTAAGGTGGTTTTTTTATTTTTTAAAAAGTATATTTGCCAAAAAGTATATCTATAATCATAGCATGCGTAGACTCAAAATACTCTTCTTTTGGATTTTTATAAATAAAAACAATGTTAGTTTCAAAGAATTGATGGGGTTTTTAATTAAGCCAAAAATCAATACCATTGCAAAGCAACACATCCAACATATTCAATTGAATGAGGAATATGAAGTTTCGTTCAATACCTTTTCAGACAAACTTTTTTGGCCTAAAAACTTTACTATTAATAGGCTTGATCAAGTAATTGCTGAAACATTTGACCCGAATGACTGGCATTTTTATCAAAAAGAGAAAACACGAATAGAAAAAGGAGAAATTTTATTAGACATAGGAACCGCAGAAGGTTTGTTTCCTTTGACTGTTGTGGATACCTGTAAACATATTTACATGGTAGAACCTAGTACCACTTTTTATAAGTGTCTGAACAAAACATTTGCAAAACATTTAGATAAAGTAACGATTTTTAACACGGCTATTGGAAATGAAGACGGAGCAATCACTTTTAATGAAGATTCTTTAGATGGTATGATATCTGAAGTAAAAAATGATTCGCAGTTGATGAGCATCCAAAAAGTTGACACATTATTTAAAAATGGAGAAAAAATCACCTATTTAAAAGCTGATATAGAAGGATTTGAAGCTGAGATGCTTAAAGGTGCTGAACAAACCATTAAGCAAAACAGACCAAAGATTGCTATAACCACATATCATACCCAAAACAACCCAAAAGAAATCATCGATTTAATTACCGGTTTTGTTCCAGAATATAAATTTTATGTCAAGGGAATTTACGAAAAAACACCAAAACCTGTAATGATACATTTCTGGATTTAATCTTTTAATTCCCGTTTAAATTTAGTTTCTTTGAGAGATTAATTCTACTATGAAAATAAAGGAAGCTATATTTTCTCTTAATCCAAATCAGCTCAAAAATTTCTCTATTTATGGGTTTGGACAATTTATTAATCTAATAAGCCCTTTGTTGGTAACCCCATACCTTATTCACGTTTGTGGCTTACAAAATTTTGGAAAAATAGGTTTAGGAATATCCATTGCTTTTTTTTTAATTTTGATTGTAGATTATGGCACGGATATTACGGGGGTTAAAAACATCTCCATCAACAGAGAAAATAATGAAGTTATTGGAAAATTATTTACAAGCATCTTTGTTACTAAGTTGATCTTGTTTCTTTTAGTTTTATTTTTTTCAACAATTTTGTTTTTCACAATACCCTTTTTTAATAAAGAAAAAACCCTTCTTTTTTTGAGCTTGATGATAGTTTTAGGACAACTGCTTAATCCGACTTGGTTTTTACAAGGAACTGAGAACTACAAATCAATTGCATTATTAAATAGCTTGTCAAAAATCATTTATTTATTAACCGTTTTTCTGTTTGTAAAAAAAGAGGGGGACTATATTTTTGCTAATTTTTGTTTGGGTTTAGGAACTCTTATTGCCGGTGGAATTGCTTTTGTTTGGATATTTAAGAAATATAATTTCTCTTTCAAAAGTGTCAATAAAAAAGAGATAATAAACCTCTTGAAAGAAGATTTTTCACTATGTATATCACAATTGTTTTTATCCCTCAAATTAACAGCACCTATTGTAATTTTGAGTTATTTTGGAGGGTATTTATTAGCTGGGCAATTTAAAATAATGGAACAGATTATATCATTATTCCGTACTTATTTACAAACCTATTCCCGATTTTTTTACCCTAAATTGTGTTTTAAAATTTTTAATGATGTAAAACAAGGCATACATTTTTGGAAAAAAATATATGCCATAGATGGTCTTTTTTTGGTCTTTCTCTTGAGTGTTATGTTTGTTTACACAAAAGAGGTTCTTGCCTATTTTAAAGTAGAGAATGAAATGATATCGGATTTAATCCCTGCATTTCGACTGTCATTAGTGATTCCTTTACTTATAGCTGTTTCGCAACCCTTAGAACAACTTCTTTTCAGCTTAAATAAAAATGCGGTTTATGTAAAATTAACAATCACAGCAACAGTTGTTGGGGTGCTCTGTTTAGTGATTTTTACACCCTCTTTTCAACTTATGGGTGCTTTAGTGATACTCATACTAACCGAGTTATTATTAGCGTTGTTTTATTACTTGTCTCTTAAAAATTATTTTGTCAATCGGCCAATATGAATTTAACTATTGAAAAACAAAAATTGTATCCCTTTTTATTTGTACTATGTGTAGGTGTTCCCTATTTGGATAATTATGAACTTACGTTTTTAATTTGGTCATTTACAGCTTTAGTTAGTGTTCAACTTAAATATTCGTTGTCACTTATCAAGCAATTATTTTGTTTTACAGCAGTAATTTTGATTGCTTTTTTTAGTAGTTTTTTTTATTCTTATGAAAACTACCTATTTATTAGAGATGTAACCTATTTAATTAAGCCTATTTTAGG
>JAUXNR010000032.1 GCA_030682755.1 Flavobacterium sp. | reverse complement strand
GAAGTTGTTGATGGACAGCAACGACTAGCGACAATAACTATTCTAATAAATTGTATTAAGTCGATATTTGAAAAAGAAGGAAATAATAGAAAGGCATTCCAAATTTCTAATGATTTTTTAATGACTCACGAATTAAGAACTGAAGAAGATGTGCCTAGACTGATTTTAAATGACAATGACCATAACTTTTTTTTCTTACACGTTCTGAATAATAACCCAATAACAAGTACTAAAAAAGAATTTCGTCAAAGTCATCAAAAATTACTTGCCGCGAAAGACATAATTGAGCAAAAATTGACTCAAATTCTAGCTGCAAATAATAAAAATTCAGACATACTGATTGATTGGATTGAGTATGTTGAAAATCGTGTTAAAGTTATATGGGTTGAAGTTCCTGATTATGCAAATGCTTTTACAATTTTTGAAACACTCAATGACAGAGGTCTAGATTTAGCAATATCTGATTTACTTAAAAATTACTTATTTCACAAATCAGCAGGCTCAATACAGCAAGCTCAGCAAAATTGGTTAACAATGGTAAGTGTATTAGAATCAGCAGATAATAATTCAACAGTTGTACCGTACATCAAATATCTTTGGGCTTCATATTATGGAAATGTAAGAGAAAAAGAACTTTACACCAAAATAAAAGACACAGTTAAAACAAAAAGTAAAGCTTTAGAATTTTCGAATCAACTATCTGATAACTCTAATCTTTATACAGCATTACTTTATTCCGACCACAATTACTGGTCAGAATTTAGTACAGCAACAAGAAGAAATATTCGTACGATTAACGAATTAGGAATGGTTCAAATTAGACCTTTATTATTATCTATGCTTCCTAAGTTTGATAAAAAAGAAACTGAAAAATCTATTCAGTCAATTGTTTCACTAATTGTAAGATTAACAGTTTCAGGAACTTTAAGCAGTGGAATATTTGAAAGACAATTTTCTATAACAGCAATGAAAATACGAAACGATGAAATCCGTAATCAAAATGAACTTTTAGAAAGTTTAAAATCAATTATTCCTAGTGACGAAAGATTTAAGGAAGCGTTTCAAACATTTACGATTTCAAACTCCACGATAGCAAAATTCATATTATCAACAATTGAAAACTTTAGAAGAAATCACCTAGGTTCAGATTTAATTCCAAATAATGATGAAACTATTGTAAATCTTGAACATATTCTTCCAAAAACCTTAAATGAAAAATGGCCAGAATTTAATGAAGAAGAACATAAGTTCTTTTTCAAACGTTTGGGCAATATGACAATATTAAATTCTCGTAAAAATTCTAAAATTGGCAATAAAAGTTTTAGCGAGAAAATTTCAGTTTTTTCAGAATCAGAATTCATAATTACAAAAGAAATTTCTTTAAATAATATATGGAATAAAAATTCTATTAATGATAGACAAAATCAATTTGCTAAAGATGCGGTTAAGTGTTGGAAAATGAAATAAATTACTGTGGCTAACAGCACCTACCCAAAAGT
>JAUXNR010000284.1 GCA_030682755.1 Flavobacterium sp. | reverse complement strand
TTCTTTTAACACAGCATAGTTATGAAATTAAAATTTACCTATATAGTCCTGTTGAGTATTTTCTCAATGAACCTATATGCTCAGCAAAAAGGCAGAGTTAATCGTGCCGAAAAGAACTATGATAAGTATGCCTATATAAATGCAATCAATACGTATGAGCGTATTGTTGAAAAAGGATATACTTCACCTGACATTCTTAAAAAATTAGGAAACTCTTATTATTTTAATGCTGAATTAGAACAAGCTGAAAAGTGGTATGGTCAATTGTTCGCCATGACTGAAGAAGTTGAACCTGAATATTTTTTCCGCTATGCACAATCGTTAAAAGCTGTTGGTAATTATACCAAAGCAGATGAAATGATGGCAAAATTTAATAAAGCTAGTGCAGAGGATAAAAGAGGTAATTTGGCAAAAGAGCAAAAAAACTACTTAGAGGTTATTAAAAGCAATTCAGGTCGTTACAATATTGAAAATGCCGGAATTAATTCAGAGTATTCAGATTACGGACCTGCTTTTTTCAATAATAAAGTTGTATTTACTTCTGCCAGAGATACCGGAAATTTTGCAAAAAGAAAACACACTTGGACTGATCAGTATTTTACAAGATTGTATGCTGCAGATTTAAGTGAAGATGGTTCGTTATCAGCTCCTGAAAAATATTCGAAAGAGTTACGTTCAAAATTTCATGAATCAACACCGGTATTTACTAAAGATAGTAGCACGGTTTATTTTACCAGAAATAATTTTAATGATGGTAAAAAAGGATTGGATGCAAATAAAGTTACTTTATTAAAAATATATAAAGCCACTTTCAAAGATGGAAAATGGAGCAATGTAACTGCTTTACCTTTTAATAGTGACAGTTATCAAACTGCACATCCGGCACTTAGTCCAGATGAAAAAACATTGTATTTTGCTTCAGATATGCCAGGAACTTTAGGGTTGTCAGATATCTTTAAAGTAGCCATTAATGATGATGGTACTTTTGGAGAACCTGTTAATTTAGGGCCAACAATCAATACAGAAGGAAGAGAGACGTTTCCTTTTGTATCTGCAAAAAATGAATTGTATTTTGCTTCTGATGGTCATCCGGGATTAGGAGGTTTAGATATTTTTGCAGCTCGTATTGAAGAAGATAATTCAATAAAATATGTTTTGAATGTTGGTGAGCCTGCAAATACTCCAAAAGATGATTTTGCCTATATCATTAACTCTGAAACAAAAAGAGGATTTTTATCGTCAAACAGACCCGGTGGAGTAGGTAGTGATGATATCTATAAATTTTTAGAAACCAAAGAATTAGTTTTTGTTTGTGAACATTTATTGTCAGGTTTAATTACGGATGAAGAATTAGTAGCTCTTCCAAATACAAAAGTCACTTTGCTTGACAATCAATTTAATGTGATGAAAGA
>JAUXNR010000283.1 GCA_030682755.1 Flavobacterium sp. | reverse complement strand
CCGATAGAGCTGACGTTATTATTCCTGCTACAAAAATATATTTAAATGCCATGAAATGGAGTGGTGCCCGATATATTTATGTCCCAAAAATTGGATTATCCGATGGCATTGTAAAAGCAATGTATTACGATAGATTTTAATACTATACAATTGAAATATCTTATTATAATATTCTTAGCTCTTAATTATATTTCATATAGTCAAAATTCAATATTTACATTAAAAGCTTCTAGATTAATTCAAGAATATGACGATGGGCCTTGTTCAATTAAATCATATTTAGAAGACGATACCGTATTTTACGTTCAAAGTATCGATTTAAATATTGATGCTCATTTCATAGCTCAATTAAAAAGTATTCAAAAAAAATCAATGAAATGGAAGTCCGTTGATTTTATTTGTTTCAATAAATGCATAGGTTGTGAGACCGTTGACAACATGTTGGTCTATTCTGATTCAAAACAAAATGACACTATTTATTTTGTTGATAATTTCACTAAAATTTATAATCCAAAAAAACAAAAAATCTACATTGATGAAAATCAAAGTTTAAGAAATTTATTTAGCAAAAAAGATGCATTTATTGAATTTATAGACACGAATTTTAATTCAATTATTGAAGAAGTAACCAGAGAAAAGAGAGATTCAATTACTATTCAATCTATTAAAATAAATGATAAATCAATAAATGAAACAATAGATATAATTGAAAACAAAATAAATAAAAACCAAACTGACAGTTTAAATCAAGTTGAAATTATTAAAGAACATAATTTGATTGTTGACTTGAATTCAAAAAAAAGGATCACGACTATTCAAACTTCAAACTTACAAAGTGAATATTCCATAACAATTAACTATCAAACAGTAACGACAGAATCTCAAATTTTGGAATTGTTTCCAGATTCAAAAAAGGAAACCAATTATAGAAAAAAATATTTTAAAGATAAAGATGGTATTTATACAATTTCTATAAAAATTACTGAAAATTTAGGTTGGATATCCTTCAACATGAAAGATGAAATTATACAAACCATTGAAATAGTTATTTATTAAATAACCTATTGGTATACACCAAAAGGTTTTTTAAATATCCAAATCAAACGCCTTTCGCAATTCTTCTAAATGTGGATTGATTTGATTCAATCGGTTGAATTTATCTTGCGGTGTAAACGCTCGTTTGCTTTCCATTGATTCGTTAACCGTAATTTCAATGGCCACATCATGATTGTGTAACATGCCTCGCAAATATCCTAAAAGTTCATTCTGAATGCGTTCAAATTCAATTTTTGTTCCTTCATTGGGCAATTCATGAATGATGGTTGTTCCTTCTAATTTCGGATCATTCATCATCATAAGCGAATGCAAAATCATTTGTCCTTTGTCTTCCAGTTTTTGAGCAAACTTATTCCATTGCAACAACATGTCGGTTTCATTAAAAACTTCTGTTGGCAAATAAATAGTATCTTTTACAATGGATTTTTGCTGAGCTTCTAATTCTTTTTTGGCTTTGATACTCGATAACGAAAAGGCAGAAACTTTTGTTTCAGTTGGATTAAAAGCTTTAGGAATTGCCTCTTTTACTACCTGAATTTCAACAGACGAAAGTGTTGGTTCTTCAACTTTCTCTTCTACTTTCGGAACATTATCTTCCGTTTTTGAAGTGGTGGCAACAGGAGTTTCAACTGTAATTGCAGTGGAAGTCACTTCAATATTACCCAGTTTTCCTAGAAAATGAAAGGGTGGAATTATAAATCCGTTAACTTTTTTTTTTCTCCATCAAAAGTGATAGAGGCCAATTGCATCAAACATAGCTCAACCAACAAGCGTTGGTTTTGACTGCTCTTGTATTTTAAATCCGTATCGTTTGCCAGCTCAATGCCTTTTAACAAAAAATCTTGTGAACATTTTTGAGCTTGAAGACCGTATAATTTTTGAGCTTGCTCACCAATTTCCAATAACACTAAAGTTGACGGTGTTTTGCAAACCAATAAATCCCTAAAGTGAGAGGCTAATCCTTGAATGAAATGATGTGAGTCAAATCCTTTTGACAGTATTTCGTTAAAAGAAAGTAAGGTTTCCGGAATTTTATTCTCAATCAATAAATCCGTGATTTTAATATAGGTTTCATAATCCAATACATTCAGGTTTTCGGTAACGGCCTGACGTGTTAAATTATTTCCGCAATAAGAAACCACACGGTCAAAAATAGATAAAGCATCACGCATCGCTCCATCTGCTTTTTGAGCAATGATATGCAAAGCATCTTCTTCAAAAGCTACACCTTGGCTTTCGGCAACATAAGCCAAATGTTCTCTGGCATCTTTTATCGTGATTCGTTTGAAATCAAATATTTGACAACGAGATAAAATAGTGGGTATGATTTTATGCTTTTCTGTTGTTGCCAAAATAAAAATAGCATGACGTGGTGGTTCTTCCAACGTTTTCAAAAATGCATTGAAAGCCGCTGACGAAAGCATGTGCACCTCATCAATAATATACACTTTATATTGCCCCGTTTGTGGTGGTATGCGAACTTGATCAATTAGATTTCGAATATCATCCACAGAGTTGTTGGAAGCGGCATCTAATTCAAATACATTAAATGCAAAATCTTCATTCGGGTCATCATAACCGGGTTGGTTTATTTTTCGTGCCAAAATTCGGGCACATGTAGTTTTTCCAACGCCACGAGGTCCTGTAAAAAGCAAAGCTTGTGCTAAATGATTGTTTTCTATAGCGTTAAGCAACGTATTTGTAATGGCCTGCTGTCCCACCACATCTTTAAATGTTTGAGGTCTGTATTTTCGGGCTGATACTACAAATTGTTCCATGAAAACGGGATTGGATAGCAAATATAAAATTTAATATTCGATTGACAAGATACCGCTTTTCAGAAGTTATTCACAATGTAAAATCCAAGTGAAAGCGGCCTTGAAATTTATTCTTCTTGAACTGTTCCTTCGGGTGTGATTTCAAAAACTTTTCCGTCATCGGCTAAAAAAACCTGCTCAAAAATCGGGCTTGCTTCTTCTTTAAAAAGTTCAATATTTTCATAGCGGGTGGAAAAATGTCCCAGAATAAGTGATTTCACTTCGGCGAGTTTTGCAATGGTTGCCGCTTGTTTTGCAGTGGAATGCATCGTTCGTTCTGCCAAATGAGCGTCCTTTTCTAAAAAAGTGCTCTCATGATAAATGACAGTTGCGTTTTTTACAAAAGGGATAATCGATTCATCAAAACTCGTATCTGAACAAAACGCATAACTTCTGGCAACTTGTGGGTCAAAAGACAAAACTTCATTTGCAATTACCTCACCGGAATCCAAGGTGACATCACCTCCATATTTCACTTTTTGATAATAGAGCTTGTCAATATTATAGGCTTCCAATTGTTCAATATTAAGCTTGCG
>JAUXNR010000276.1 GCA_030682755.1 Flavobacterium sp. | reverse complement strand
ACAAATCTGATCGTGCATCAAAAGACAGCAACTCGGCATTGTTATAAGCATTCTCTAGAGTATCATTTTGATTTGCCCATTGTAAGGCTGCATTGATCATTTGCTCTAAAAGTGGACGAACTACATTAAATGATTGGTCGTCATACACTTCATTGTCATGTAAAGAATCAAAGTTGGCTTGACCAATGACACTATGAGCAAACCCTCTCCCAAAAGTAAAATCATCTAATTCGGCTTCATATACTAAATTATTAGTTGCAACACTTGCTTGGCTAAAAATGTTTTCAACATTTGTAAATCTTACACTAACAACAACATGCCCAAAAATAGCACTATGAGGAAAATGCTCATCTGTGGCTATATATATATATATTTTACCATTATTAATTGATTTCTCAAAAATTTCATCAGAATTGAGTGTAAATCCTGTAGGTTTTATTGCATTTAGATGTTCTAAATACTTTGCTTTTGTATAAACGGTTTCCATGATATATTTTAACTATTAATATTTGTAATCAATTTTAAATCTTCAATTTCACTACCATCTGTTTTATCATAACATTTGATGAATGTTGGTTCTATATTGATGGTTTAAAAGCTTTTCTTTTATTCGTTTAAAATTAATACTTCTTCGATTTTATATAAATAACCTCACCTAAACCTCCTCAAAAACTCCTCCTTATAATTCACAGAAATCTCAATCTCAGTTTCATCAAAAAGCGTGACATAACCACCTAATGATTTGTGGTACGATTTCACAAAATTCAAATTGATGACGTGTGACTTATGTACTCGCATAAACGGAAAATCCAACATTTCATCAAAGTGTTTCAAAAAACGACAAACCATTTTTTTGGTTCCGTCAGATAAATGAATATCGGTAAAGTTGCCATTGCCTCTTAAACGGACGATTTCTTCCATTTTCACCACTTCAAAACCTTCTAAGGTAGGTAAAATGACTTGTTGCTTTTCGATTTTTGGCTCACGGAAATTTTGTACGATGATTTGATTTCGGTTAAACAATTCCTGCTTCATCAATTGTTGTTGCACTTTGTTGACAGCCAAAATCAATTCTTCAATACTGATGGGTTTCAACAAATAATACGCCGCACTTTGATTCAACGCTTTCAACGAATATTCGGAAAACGCAGTGACAAAAATGGTTTCAAAATGTAAATCCTTGCAACCTTCCAACACATCAAATGCATTGCCAAAAGGCATTTCTACATCCAAAAAAACCAATTGCGGTTGTAGTTCATGCAACAACGGAATCGCTTCCCGACTGTTTTGTGCTTCGCCAATGATTTCAATTTGCGGACAATATTTTGCCAAATAGTTTTTCAACGCTTCGCGAGCTGCAGATTCATCCTCAACAATCACACTTTTTATTTTTTGAAAATCGTTCATGCTACTTTGGTGGTTTTAGAAAAATAAAGCGTGACTAATGTTCCGTTTCCGTCTGTTACCGACGAAATGGTATAAGAAATCTGTTGATGATACAAATCGTTCAACAAATTAATCCGTTCTTCCACATTGTTCAACCCTCTGGATTCATGCACTTTTTGATTTTGTGTTTTCAATTCGCGACTTTTTTCAACACCAATGCCGTCATCTTCAATCGAAACTTTGATCAATTGATTTTCTTCTGCAAAAGTCACTTTCAACTTTCCTATGGTTTCTCGGTAACGCAAACCGTGCCAAATGGCGTTTTCCAAATGTGGCTGAATCAACATATTCGGAACTAAAATCGCATCGGTATCCAATTTTTCATCCACCACAATTTCATAAACAAATTTGTCCTGAAAACGCAAATGTTCCAAATCCAAATACTTCTTAATCTGCTCTAATTCATTGGATAACGAAATAAAATCTTTGTTCGACGTTTCCATCATATTTCGCATTAAATTGGAATACGAAGTCAAATATTTATTGGCTTCCAACTCATTATTTTGAGCAATAAATTGGTTCACACTGTTCAAACTATTAAAAATAAAATGCGGATTCATTTCCCGTCTGAGCGATTGCAAGGCAATTTTTTTGTTCTTGGTTTTGATGGAAAACAACGCTTTCGCAATCAATCCCAATAAAATCAACATCAAAATCACGGAACCAATCAAGACATAATTGAATTTATTTTTCTTCGTAATCAATTCATCTTTCAACGCTCGTTCTTTCTCTAATTGTTTGATTTTCTCTTCCGTTACCTGAAAAATCTTCGAATCGACCAACGAACTATCTGCTTGAATCATTCTGTCAAAATCATTCAGAAATTTGTCGTATAATTCAATAGCTTTTGATTGATTGCCTTGTTGTCTGTAATAATCCGAAAGAGCCAACATCGCTTTTTTCGCATCAAATGTGCGTCCGTTTTTTAAAGCCAAATCATACGTTTCTTCTAACAAAACAATGGCATCTTCTTGGTTTTTATTTTTAAAATACAAATCGGCCAACGTTTGTTGTTGCTCAATTTGTTGCGAAACACTTCCTAATTTCTCTGCTTCTGTAATCGTGTTTTTCGTAATTTCAATGGCTTTGTCCAAATTGTTTTCTGAAGCATAGACTTTCGAAATCTCGCTTTTCAATTTCAACACTTCTTCCGGTT
>JAUXNR010000251.1 GCA_030682755.1 Flavobacterium sp. | reverse complement strand
ACAAATTTATTTTGGGTCCGTCAGGTTCGGGAAAATCGTTCTTCACTAATCATATGGTTAGACAATATTATGAACAGGGTGCTCACGTACTATTAGTTGATACTGGAAACAGTTATCAAGGTTTATGCGAACTAATCAAAGGAAAGACCAAAGGAGAAGACGGTGTTTACTTTACATATACGGAAGACAATCCTATTGCTTTTAATCCATTCTATACTGATGATGGTGTCTTTGATATTGAAAAAAGAGAGAGTATCAAGACTTTGATACTGACACTTTGGAAACGTGATGATGAACCGCCAACCCGTTCAGAAGAGGTTGCTCTTTCCAATGCCGTGAGTGGTTATATCGAGCGTATTAAAAAAGATGATTCCTATCCATCATTTAATAGTTTCTATGAGTATGTAAAAGGCGATTACCGTAAGGTATTGGAAGAAAAACAAGTTAGGGAAAAAGATTTTGATATCTCCAATTTTCTGAATGTTTTGGAACCTTACTACAAAGGTGGTGAATATGATTACCTACTCAATTCTGATAAGCAGTTAGACTTGCTATCCAAACGTTTTATAGTGTTTGAAATTGATGCTATTAAGGATCATAAAATTTTGTTCCCAATAGTAACAATCATCATCATGGAGGTTTTTATAAACAAAATGCGAAGGCTCAAAGGCATTCGTAAACTGATTCTAATTGAAGAGGCGTGGAAAGCCATTGCAAAAGAAGGAATGGCGGAGTACATCAAGTATTTATTTAAAACGGTGAGGAAATTTTTCGGAGAAGCTATTGTCGTAACTCAGGAAGTTGACGACATAATCCAGTCGCCCATTGTCAAGGAGAGCATTATCAATAATTCAGATTGCAAAATCTTGCTCGACCAACGCAAGTACATGAACAAATTCGATGACATTCAGGCAATGCTCGGATTGACCGACAAGGAAAAAGCACAGGTATTATCTATCAACATGAACAATGATCCCTCACGACTTTACAAAGAGGTATGGATAGGCTTGGGTGGAACGCACTCGGCGGTCTATGCCACTGAAGTTTCACTCGAAGAGTATCTCGCTTATACTACCGAAGAAACAGAAAAGATGGAAGTGATGCAGCTCGCGCAAAGCCTGAACGGAAATGTAGAATTGGCAATCAAACGTATTGCTTCCCAAAGAAGAGAAAATATAACTAATTATTAATCCTTAAATTTTTAAAACAATGAAAAAATTAATGTTCATGGTGTGTGCAGTACTGATGTTAGTTGCGACACCGTCCGCAAAAGCCCAATGGGTAGTGACCGATCCTACCAATTTGGCACAGAGTATTGTGAACAGTGCACAGGAAATCGTTCAGACTTCTTCCACAGTTACCAATGTGATCAAAAACTTCAAGGAAGTTGAAAAAGTGTATAATCAAGGGAAACAGTACTATGATGCCCTGAAAGCTGTCAACAATCTGGTAAAAGACGCACGTAAGGTGCAACAGACAGTACTAATGGTAGGTGATATATCAGAAATCTACGTGACAAACTTTGGAAAGATGATGAACGATCCCAATTTCGCACCGCAGGAGCTCGCTGCAATTGCCAATGGGTATTCACAGCTTTTAAATGAAAGTACAGAACTGCTTAAAGAACTGAAGCAGATTATAAATGCTTCAAGTTTGTCACTGAATGATAAGGAGCGAATGGATATTATCGACAGGGTATATAAAGAAGTCAAAGACTACCATAATCTGGTACGATACTATACTAACAAGAATATTTCCATAAGTTTTTTAAGAGCCAAAAAACAAAATGACAGCCAACGTGTCTTGCAACTTTATGGAACTGCCAATCAAAAATACTGGTAAAGTATGATTTTAGCTGTCGAATTTAACAATCTTCATGAGGTATTACGCTCATTATATGACGAAATGCTTCCGCTTTCAGCGGAGATGGCTGTTGTAGCGAAGGGTGTTGCGGGATTAGGTGCCTTGTTTTATATTGCTCTTAAAGTCTGGCAGGCACTCAGCCGTGCGGAACCGATTGATGTATATCCGCTTTTAAGACCTTTTGCTTTGGGCTTGTGCATTATGTTCTTTCCTACCATTGTATTGGGAACTATTAATGCTGTATTGAGCCCTGTAGTAACCGGTACGCATAATATATTGGAGGGTCAGGTGCTTGACCTGCATGCATTGCAACAACAGAAAGACCAATTGGAAAGGGAAGCCATGCTCCGTAATCCTGAAACAGCTTATCTCGTATCAAACGAGGAATTTGACAAAAAGCTTGAAGAATTGGGCTGGTCGCCTTCAGACCTTGCAACGATGTCGGGAATGTATATCGAGAGGACAATGTATAATATGGAAAAAAGTGTCCGAGATTCTTTTAGGGAATTACTGGAGGTACTTTTTCAGGCAGCAGCACTCGTTATAGATACAATACGGACATTCTTTCTGATAGTCCTGTCCATTTTGGGGCCGATTGCCTTTGCAATCTCGGTATGGGATGGCTTTCAATCCACGCTTACCCAGTGGCTCACCCGATACATTAGTGTGTATTTATGGCTTCCGGTAGCTGACCTGTTCAGTTCTATGCTTGCCAAGATACAATCACTCATTCTGGAAAATGATATTGAGAGCTTGTCAGATCCGGCATTTATTCCCGATACCTCGAACACCGTGTATATTATTTTCATGATTATTGGAATTATTGGCTACTTCACGATACCGACTGTAACAGGTTGGGTTATTCAGGCCGGAGGTATGGGTAATTATAACCGCAACGTGAACCAATCGGCTCAAAAAGCAGGAAATCTTGCAGGTGCTGGTACAGGGTCAGTGGCAGGCAATATCAGCGGACAGCTTTTGAAAAAATAACGCGTATTAACCAATTTAAAATAAATGAAAAATGGAATTTAAAATTTTAAGGAACATAGAAAATAGTTTTAGACAAATCAGGCTTTTTGCCCTTGTTTTTGCTTTGCTGTGCATCGGCATTTCCGGTTATACCGTATGGAATTCGTATCAGTTTGCCGAAAAACAAAGACAAAAAATTTATGTGCTGGATAATGGGAAATCCCTTATGGTGGCACTTTCTCAGGATGCCTCGATCAACAAGCCGGTAGAAGCCCGTGAGCATATCCGTCGCTTTCACGAGTTGTTTTTCACTTTAGCACCAGATAAGCAGGCAATTGAAAGTAATATGAAACGGGCTTTTTACCTGGCTGATAAAAGTGCTTTCGATTACTATAAGGACTTATCCGAAAAGGGCTATTACAATCGCATCATAAGCGGTAACGTACAGCAACGTATTGAGGTGGACAGCATCCAATGTGATTTTAACCAATATCCATATTTGGTAAAAACATTTGCCAAGCAGTTCATCATCCGTTCCAGTAATGTAACCCAGAGAAGTCTTATTACTTCCTGCCTTTTGGTTAACTCGGTGCGTTCGGATAACAACCCGCAGGGATTTACCATTGAAAAATTCGGTGTATTGGAAAACAAGGATATACAGGTCATTCAACGATAAAAGATTATGAAAAAGATTTTAGACTATTTAGATGCGTTGAATAAGCGGATAGAAGAATGGTGTGAAAACCTTTCTCCCCAACAGAGAAAAAAAGCCATATTAATTGCTTTGGGACTATATGTATTGCTGGGGATTATCACTGTTGCAAGTGAATGGTCTGAATTCACAAAGCAAGATAAAAATATGGAAATCAGGCATATTCAGATTCCAGCTATCAAAAAGATGAATATACCCAAAGCAGACAGCGTACAAAAGTTTAATAATAACCAATAAAAATGATAATATGAAAGAAAACGAAAAAAAGAGACCAGATATTCTGGTAACAGAAGGAAACCGAAAAACGGACTCCGATAACCCGCAGAATATTTCATCCGGCAGGATTGAACGGTTCAAGAAACCGATGATTTTCGGGTTAATGATAATAGTCTTTTTAGGATGTTTGTATATGATTTTCGCTCCAGAGCCTAATAAAAAGCTGCCTGAAGATGTAGGAATTAATGATGCTGTTCCACAGGCTACTGATGCAGGACTGCAGGCAGACAAGCAAAAGGCTTACGAGCAGGAAATGATGGAACAAAAAGAAAGGGAAAAAAAAGCTACACTGATGGCTTTATCTGATTATTGGAATACGGACAGTACTGAAATGGAGCAACCTGATATTGAACAACTGGAAGAAGAAGCTGTTGTCAATTCTTACGGAAAACCACAGAGCAAAACTAATGCAGCTCTGAAGAGCTACCGTAATATGCAAAACACTTTGGGAACATTTTACGAAGGAAATCGTGAAACCGATGCTTTACGCAAGGAACTGGAAGAATTGAAAGGGCAACTGGCACAAAAAGAAAGTCCGCAAAATCCGATGGAAAACCAGTTAATATTAATGGAGAAGTCATATGAAATGGCCGCCAAGTATTTCCCACAGACAGGCGATACAATTAAATCTAAAACAAGTGCTCAAGGAAATACTCGGAGAGAACCGATAGAACCGGTCTTTTCTGTTAAAAAGCAACCGATATCTTCTCTGTATCGAGAACCGACAAATGCAGAATTTCTGGCCGACTGGAGTCAGCAGCGTAATCGAAATTTCCATACTGTGGGAAGCGTTTTAGAACCTTCTGCTCCTAAAAACAGCATACGTGCCTGTGTGCATGACATGCAAACCGTTTCTATAGGCAGTAGTGTCCGTCTTCGTTTATTGGAATCGGCACGTGTTGGAAACAGGATTATTCCAATAGGGACATTATTAACTACTGCATCGGTAAAAATGAACAATGGTAGGTTAATGTTACAAGTAACTTCGATGGAATTGGAAGGTTCTATTCTTCCTGTAGATATTATAGCCTATGATCTGGATGGACAGCAGGGGTTATATGTTCCTTATGCTCCTGAGATGAACGCTTTAAAAGAAATTGCTTCAGGAATGGGAACCTCTACCGGAACGAATATAATGTTGACTTCATCTCCGGGTCAGCAACTGACAGCAGATTTAAGCAAAGGACTAGTACAGGGAACTTCCGGTTATTTTTCCAAAAAAATGAATACCCCCAAGATAACACTCAAAGCAGGTCACCAGCTTTTTTTGGTACCTAAAAAATAATAGTAATTATATAAAAACTCAGAAAGATGAAACAGATTTTAAAAAACGTATTGGCTTTAGCCTTATTTGTTGGTTATGTAACCCTGTCTAATGCACAGGAAAATTTATCAAAGAATACAACACTTCCTTTAGGTAGAATCGAACCTTACAATATGGAAGTAACTTATGACAAGACTTCCCATCTTATTTTTCCGGCGGCTATCCGTTATGTGGATTTAGGTAGTGGGAACTTAATTGCAGGAAAGGCTGAGGATGCGGAAAATGTATTGCGTGTCAAAGCTGCACTTAAAGATTTTAAGGAAGAAACGAACTTTTCGGTGATTACTGATGATGGACATTTCTACAATTTCAATGTGCTTTATGCCGCATGTCCTGAGATACTGAATATTGATCTGCTAAAGATCCGCAAATCCGCAAACAGAAGTATGGAAAACGAAGCTCTGTTTGAAGAATTGGGAATAGATTCTCCTTCGTTGGCAAATTTGTTACTGGAAACTATCTACAAAAAAGACAAACGTATCGTAAAGCATATTGGGGCTAAAAATTTCGGAATTCAGTTTATTCTAAAAGGAATTTACATCCACAACGGTAAATACTATTTTCATACGGAATTGAGAAACCGTACAAATGTGCCTTTCCAAATTGATTTTATCAATTTCAAAGTGGTGGACAAAAAGGTAGCTAAGCGTACCGTAGTTCAGGAAAGACCAATGATACCACTTCGTATTTACAGACCACTGGATGAGATTGGAGGAAAAATAATTGAACAAAATGTGTTCCTCTTAGATCAGTTTACAATTGTCGATGACAAGGTACTGTTGATTGAGATTTTCGAGAAAAACGGAGGTAGGCATCAAACGCTTCAGATAGAAAATTCCGACTTAATCAATGCTCGTTTGATTAACAATATGCACTTAAAATTTTAATAACCTTTTAAAGCAAATAATATGAAAAAGTATATCTATACCGTGATGCTCATATTTATGATCATCACGGTTACACAGGCACAAAGAATGTTACCCAAACAAAAAGGATTGGAAGTGAGTGCTGGTGTACTATCTGATGATAAAATAGCTAACAATTATTATATCAATGTAGCAATGACAGTAAACGGTAAAAACAGTAACTATCAGCTTTGGGCATTGGAATATACGCATCAATATCACAATTACAAAGACCTTCGCATACCACAGGAAACTTATACCGCAGAGGGTGGTTACAGTTTCTTCTTGTTAGGCGATGCCCGTAAAAATATCACTTTGAATGCTGGAATAACAGGCGTAGTCGGTTATGAAAGCATCAACCGTGGAGAAGCAATGTTGTATGACGGAGCGAAAATACTGAGCCAGGACACCTTCATCTATGGAGCAGGTGGACGACTCACTTTTGAAACGTATCTATCTGACCGTTTTGTGTTAGTCCTGCAAGGACGTGCAAAAATCTTATGGGGTACGGATTTGGAACAACTCCGACCGTCAGCAGGTGTGGGATTAAGATTTAATTTTTAAAACGTAAAATGATGACAATATTTTTCAATAAATTCAGAATAGGATTACTACTAATATATATGTTCTTAGCAATCCTCACAGCTTCGGTTACGTTGGTATCTTGTAGCAAAGACGATGAACTCGAAATACAGAACGATTTCCCTTTTGAGGTCAAAGTAATGCCTGTACCCAAAGATGTTGCCAGTGGGCAGACCGTAGAGATACGGATTACCATACAGCGAACAGGCAATTACAGCAACACGCAATATTTTCTCCGCTACTTTCAATTTGACGGACAGGGAACGTTGCGATACTACGATGAACCACCGTATCTGCCTAACGATCTGTACCAATTACCAACGGAGCAGTTTCGGTTGTATTACACCTCAACATCTGCCGTATCACAATCCTTTGTGGTTTGGATTTCGGACAGCTTCGGGAATGAAAAGCAGATAAGTTTTCAGTTTAACAGTACTGATTAAAAAAGAAAGAAATCCTGCCACAAAAAGCAGGATTTCTTTCTTTTGAGTAATCGAAGCTAAATTTTTGTAAATTTAAAAGGTGAATATAAAGTGTTTTTGTTATGATCGCATCATTGATAATAGGCATCATATTTTTGGTTGCAGGCTTGGGACTTCGCTACTGGATTAACCGGCGAAAGTTTTACAGACGTAGCCCTATGGGAGCAGAAGGATTTTCATCTTATGAAAGTTCGCTTACTATTAAATTGCTTGAAAAGTTTGGTAAATGGGTAGCTTATGCACTGATTATTTATGGACTTTTGTCATTATGGGTTTATTCTCGTGAAAAGAAAGATAAAGAAAAACAAAATGTGGAGATACAAAAATCAAGATAACTAATTTTAAAATAGAACAATTATTGAATGACAAAATCCTTTGATGACATAACCCTGCGAAATATATCTGATATAGTTTCAAATATGCTGACCCATACCAAAATTACAGAACATTTATCTGGTGCTGGTATTTCTCAATCTCAATACGGTACAAACAAAACAGATAGACTCTTTTATGCGCTAAAAGAAAGACAAGAACAAGACAGTTGCGGAAATAATGTATTGGCATTTGTTGTCAGGTTATTAAACCCAAAAAGATATAATTCAGAAGATGAATTTGAAAAAGATAGAACGACTATGAATGAGAAACTCGTTTATGAAGGGATAGAAATTGATAAAACTGGGCAACCCCGACAAGTTGATAGGGCTAAAACCATTTCAGAAGCTAAAAGCAGGTCACTTAAAATCAAAGAAAAAGTACACGGCATTGGAGTTCATTCAGAAATTTTGCCTTACTGTGAAGCTGAATGGTTAAAGGAAAATTATTTTCACGCTATACTTGAAATTACAAAAAGTGTTGCAGAAAGGCTTAGGCAAAAGAGTGGCTATACTTCAGACGGAGCAGATTTAGTTGATGATTGTTTTGCGTTGGGAAAGGAAAAAAGACCTATGCTTGCTTTTAATACCCTTAATAATCCAAGCGAAGAAAGTGAACATAAGGGCTTTGGAAACTTCTGTAAAGGGTTTTTTTCTATGTATAGAAATCCAAAAGCGCACAATCCAAAAATATTAGAGGATACCCAACTCTCACAAATGACAGAAGTTTTGGTTGTAGCAACAATAATCCATAATAAACTCGATAACACTTATAGAACAGGACTTAAGGAACCAAAAGACGGATAGTCCAGAGTAGTTCGATTTCTGCTAAACCTACAAATCAGTACATATAAAAGATGTAAGCTTTAAAGGTAAATAAATTTCGTCTGGGCTATGCTTTATGTAATCTTCCTTATTATCATCCCACATAAAGCCTGGTCTGATTAAACTGAAATCGTTTGTTTTTGTAACGGACTGAACGTAGCTATAGCCCCAAGGCGATTTGTAAATAATTTGACCCTGAACTGCGGAGGTATCAAAGGTCTTATCTTCAATCTGTTTAATTACCTTTATAAACGATGGACAAAGTTTTCTGTAAAATATCTCTAAGTTTTTTTCAAATCCCTTTGTCCTGTTTTTCAACTCAGAAATTCTACTGTTAATTTTGGTTTTCAACTCTTCGAAGTTGGCATTGAAATCATCTGCATTTTTGCAACCTAAATGATGAAGTGCATTTAAAACCATCGTAAAAAAGTAATGCAATTCATCATCTTTCCAGCGATTGTTTACCAAGCAAACAATTGTGCTTATGAGCGCCTCTTTTTTTAGTTCCTCAATTTTCTTTTTGGTGTAGTCAAATTCATACGCTTTAAATCCGCTTCTTGCCAGCATCAAAAAGTCGCCAATTAAGTTTAAACAACAACCTTTTACATTGTTATTATCATAGTTATCTACTAAGGGCAAATAACTGAAAAAATGTTGTGTTCCTTGTTCGTCATACTTTGCAGATTTCCCTCCATATTCATTTATCAACTCAAGAGCGATTAAATATTTAGTCAAATCTGTAAGTGTAGGCCTATATGTTTTTGGTCGATTATACCCATAAAGAATTTCTTGTTGGTAATGGTAAAGGTTATCAAAGTAGTTCATCAACTTTCTTTTTTCAGATTTAAGCACAGCAAAAGAGAGGTTACGAACAGTTGCCACTTCTCCTTCCTCATTTCCATTTATGTTACCTAAATCGTCTTCTTGCTCATCAATACTTATATCAGCTTGCTTATTCGTTGAAAGTCCATTTAAATTTATGAACTTCAAAACATCTAAGACACGTAGGGAAAGAGAAGAGAGTAGAAGGTTTTTTTCAAATCCAGAATTTTCTATTGTTTTATAAGAAGAGCGATCGTAAAGTTTTTCAGGTTCTTTGTAATCATTCAGCTTTGTAAACGTGTTTCTCCTACTATCTAAAAAGCTAGCTCCTGTTTCATTTTCTGTTTCATCAAAGATTGCATAATGCAACAGGTCGAGAACTTTACTCAGCTCTCCATTTTGGATTTCGCTATAAATTTTTTCAATTTCCTCTGTCTTTGGATTAGGATGCGTTTTCGCCAAGAGGAAATAATCTGAAATCAAAAGTTTATTAGAGATAATCTCGTCATTAATATTTGTCAATTGCACATATTGGAAAGTGCCTAATTCCAAATTAAGTTTTGTTTTTAGTTCTTTCCCATAATTTGAGAATGTTTTGGAATACAAAAATCGGTTTTGCTTATCGAAGAAGACAATCCTGAATTCATCGGTATAAGTACCATTGGAATGAAGTATAAATTCATCATAAATCAACTCTGCCGATAGCAGTTGCAGTTTGTATTGATTATTCTCGATTATAGTTTCATAAATTGATTTACTTGTAGTCGTTGCAAATTCATCAAGGCTTTTACTATTGCTTGTTTTCAGTTTTATGCCTAATTGATTTAACAATCCACCTTTTTCTGACTGAATAAGAAGTGAAACTTCTGCATTTGAATTTTTGCCCAATAATCCCAACCCTGCAGGTGTAATATTGGCACTACCGAACAGGCAAAACTCTTTTCCATTTTTTGTCTTGCAATGAATAATCTTCCCGTGAAGTTTTGATTTTGAGTTTCCAGATTTTGCATATTGCACTTTGCTTACGCCGGCATAACACCAATCGTAAAATGTAAAAGCTTTGCTCACTTGCATTGTAGAAGGGATTAACCCACTTTCATCCAATATAACTTTTACTGTGGCTGAAGGAAAAAGAGAATTGAGTTCTTGTAATACTTTCCCATTCTTGTCATAATATGGAGAAATGGTAGTTATTTCTACTACTTTCTCATTGCTAAGATGTTTTAAAAGTTCGTTCCAAATAGAAGTTGTTTCAGTATTAAACAGGAAAGCAACCTTCTCTTTTTGCGACGTTTCGAAAAATTGAAATGGTCTTGTCTTTGGCAATTCATTCAGCCATTTAGAATGTTCAAGTATCCATTTTGTAGTTTTTTCATTCATCTGTCCCTTAACTGACGAAGAAAGAGTTGATAGATAATCCCAAGCTGACGAAAAGATTGATGAATTTTCGGTTGAACGAATATCAAAATGAAATGCTCCCCAAATCTCATCATTGTTACCATTTCCAGAATTTGTAAGGTTTCCGGAACCAACAATAAGCAACCCTTCTTTTTCACCAAACAACATCCAAATTTTTGGATGGAATACTGACTTTTGGAAAACAGGATAAAGTGAATAACCGGCAGAAAGTTGCATTTCTTCTCCTGTAGCTTGTTGCATTAACTCTGAATAATAATGTCCGTCAATAAAAACGTTGATGTTTCTCACGCCACAAGAACGCAACCATTTCATTGCTTTCATTTCAAAAAAATAAAAGTCAAAGCTGAAGGTAGTAAGAATTGCAGAATGATATCTTCTGCTTCCTATTAATGTTAGTATGTTTTCTCTTTCTAGTATCATCAGTCAATCAAAAGTTTCTTATGTAATGGCGATAAAACCCTTTGGTCGTTGATTACCTGTAAATCAAACATTATGTTTTGCAAGGCGTTCATTCTTGGCGATGTGTTTCTTGGTGGAAATGTATCTATGAAACGGATGTATTGTTCCTCAATAAAAAATTTGTGGGTAGCCTGTGAGCCGTTGCCCATTTTTCTGAGTGCAACCATTGAGTGCCTGTAAATAATTTTGCGTAAAATAAATTGTTCAACAAAATCTTGAAGTGTGTCATTTTCTGCTGTGTGAACTGTCAAGATGCCATCAACCATATTCCCATCCCTTTCTATCTTTTTTCTGCTCATAAATTCTTTCAATGGATGAAGTTGCTCTCTATTATTCTTGAATATTTGAAGCAAAAGCATAAAGCCATATTTTGCTGCCATAACAGGGTCGTTTGTTGCATCAATTTCCTTTTTGATGTTTTCTTCGTCTTCTGTATCAGTGATTAACACCAAAATTTCTGCAAGTGAACTTGTTGGCTCTATGGCTTGCTTTAGCTCTTTGCATATTTCATTTGTAATACTGCTTGAAAATTTCTTTACAAACAATGGCAGATATTGGTCTTGTTGAAAATCGTAAAGATGTTGTAATACAGCCCAAAATATTGTTCCGCAACTGTATTGCCAATACTCATTTAATTGATAGCAGTACCAGCCAATATTAGTTTCCGTTTCAGGATAACTATTTGTGCCCAATTTCTTTCGGTAACTTTCCAATAGAAATCTATACCAGTCGTAATTATTTTCATTTTTAACAGCTGTATTTAACAGTGACAAAATTGTTTCCTTTCTGTGAAAAGTAAAACGTTCTTCCATTTCTTGACTTGGTTCGTCTTTGTCCAAAAACATTTCCACATATAGTTGCCATTCGGCATTTTCTGTTTGTATCGTGTCAATCGCAAAATATTTTATCAGTTCTGAAATATCAGAGTGGTAAAGTTTTCCTTTTTTAATATTACTATAAAACAACTCTTTTATTTGTGGTGACAATGAAACTTCAAAAGCCTCGGCTAATTGTTTCCCAGAAACTTTTTGTCTTGGGTGTGGTTTACTAATGTTGTAAATAACATCTCCATCATCATTTATTGCTGTAATAATTAAGGAAAGTGCCTGCATTGCTCCATAATAATATTGTCCGAATGCACCGGACGGATATTTCCAATAAACATTTTTATCGGTATTGTCCTTGTCTGCTCCTTCGGCTAAGTCAAAATAAGTGTCCTCAGCTGTATTTATTAGGTTTGAAGCAAAGTTACTTCCTGTTATCTGTTGAACTCCTTTACGCTCGCTTTGCATAATTATGGCAATCATCAATTCAGCTCTGCGGATAAAACGATATTGTTCTTTTGAGTTGCCTTGCTTTTCATTTTTGAAATAAAAATCTAACAGCCAGCAATAAAAACCATAATAACGGAGACGATTAGTCAAGTTAGAAATACCTGGCAACATAGTGGCATAGGTAGCCTCTGATGTTGTTTGCAGTCCTAAAGGATCTAGTCCAGTGATTAGATTTATGGATGCTCCCCAAAATGGATAATTTGATTTGCCTTTTTGTAATACTGCCATTAAAAATTCCTATTTGATTTATTAGTAACCTACTATTCTTCAAATTTACAAAATAAACTATCTTGAAATTTATATCGTGGACATAACCAAACTGACTTTAGCTATACCTGACTAACATTCATACAGAATACTGACGATTTTTTTATCATCTAGTACAAACCTTATCTGCTCATGTTTTTGAGTGGGGTGCATATCCTGTTCTGTAGCTGGTGGAAAATATTTTACACCAATAGTCACGTTTGGTAAACTAAAACTCCAAGATGAACGAATTTTAAAATTCTTACTGCACAATTGTTGTTCGGATGAGTTCAGATATTCTTTGAAATTTGAAATGTTTTCGGTTTCAAATAAAGTTTTCCAGTTTTTACGTGCTTCAAAAACGATATTTTCGTCAAGATTTAGCAGGATACTACTTTCATCTGAACTGTTGCAAGCAGTTATAAAATCACTGATGATTTTTCGTGGTTGCTTTTGAATTTCCCTGATTTCTTTCTTTCTGTTTTCAAGGTATGTTCTAAAATCCTTATCCACTAATTCAGATAACTTATAGTATCCTGAATGAAAGGCTTCTAAAGGAGATTTATACAATCTATCTTTAAAAAATGTTGCTTCATTAGTTTCATTGGGTTTAAAATGATCCAGAAGTAAAAAACCTTTTTCTTCAGTAGTCCTGTTAACACCATCTACAATATTTACAAAGTAGTAATGCTCTTTATCTTCAAACAATACTTTGATTTTAGGGTTGAATTTTTCAGGTTTACTTGCCGACGCTTTTACAAGATATTTCGTTTCATCTAAAGGATTTTCAATCCGTCTTCCCCAGCCATCGGTCGATAATTCAGATTGGTATCTGGATATTTGAACCCGTATTTCTTTTAGTCCTTTTTCAAGGTCGGTGGTAAATTCATATCCAGGAAAAGAATTGAGAATGACCGTGTCTAATTCCCATTCCTCATAATCACTTGTAAAATTTATTTGATAGCTAAATTCAAATTCCCGAATGTAAACTGGAAATTGGAACTTGTTCCCCACAATTGTTTGCTCTAATAAGGTAATATCGGATTTCCTGTTTATAGTTATTGAGATTTCTGTTTCAATCATTTTGAAATTTATAGTGTTACTAGCAGACCTCAAATTTAATCAATTTAACAGGTTCTGTAACTTTCAAAAAGATAAAATCCAAATCAATTCTGCGACGTTCTTTTGCTTCTTTTCTTTGGTCGCTATTTGAAAAGAAAAGAAGTCAGTCTTAAACACAACAAATGGGATAGTGAATATCCCATGTAAAAATCTAGCAACCTGCTTGGTAAGATGTAAGGGAAGGGAAATGTGTAGCGGTACATTTTGACAAAGGGGTTGCACCAATTTTAAATGCAAAAATTCGTTTCCGACCGTAGTAAGGAATTGCATTTTTGCCCGCCGATTTTGGCATTTAGGCTACTTTTATCGGGTGCGTTCGGAAATCTTTCAGATTGTGAAAAAATCCCTTGTATTCGGTCATTCCCGTGCGGAACAAGTTCCACAACAAGGAACACCCCATTTGTGTCAATGATGAATTGATAAACAAATCCTGGTTTTCCAATGCTTCGGCAAGTGAGCAACTTGGCGTGTTGTCCCCTTGTTCGGATTGCTTCAGCAATTCGCCAAATTCATCCGTAACAAAAGGCAGGCTTGCCACCGTTCGGTATTTCTCTGAATTGGGTTGTTTTATCGCTCCGATAGTAGATAGCAGTACCTGCCCTGTATCTTGGCTGTTGCCAAAGTCCATCCAATATTTTGGTTCATCTTGGTAGTGTCTTCGGTAGCTTGTTTCTTTTAGGATTTCAGCAACGCCAAACCTCGCCTGTACATTGTCCACACACGTAATAGTAATGATTGCCCTTGCTTTTTCGGGCAATCTTCCGAATTTATCCTTTTCAAATTTTACCGTTTCGGCTTTCCAATTTGTTCCTGCCCAGCGGTTGCAACGATTGATCAAGGTAACGGATTTGTATAATCCTGTTTCACTTTCTGCAAAACGCTGTCTGCCCAAATTGGCACTCGTGATAATGTCATCATCCCAAAGGCGTACCTGCAACCCTGCGTGTCCCAACGCTATCAGGCTCTCGTTTATTTCCATCAGGGCGGTCAATACTTTTGAGCCTGTGCCACCTGCCCCGATAAGGTTTAGCGAAATCGGATTGGTCGGACTGAGCAGGTAATTGTCCGTAAAATGCACTGCGGTTTTTTCTGTTCCCATCACAATAGATTTTTAAGGGTTTTGTTATTCTTTTTCAATGCTTCTTTCGGAAAAGGCTTGTCAGTACCAACAAGGTCTTTCCAAAGGTTTACAATGTTTGTTTTTGTCAAGTTCTCGCATAAGGAATGGCTGAAATAGGAATTGAAAAAATAATGTTCCCACGCCTGTATAAATTCCTCAACCGAAGCCGAATTTTTAATATCAATGCCAACAGTACCCATACAAACATTGCCCTTTTCGTAGATATTGAAGAAAGGTGCATAATGCAATGGCGTTTTCTCGGTGGGTCTTCTGTCGTTTGCCAATGCAAATACTGTAAGACTGCTTTTGTTCGCCAACCAAAGCATGGGCGGTACTTGTGCTATTCCATTAGGGATGCCCAAACTATCCACAAAATACAGTTGCCTTTTCTGTGCTTTGGTGTACCATAATACTGTACCTTTTTCAACATTCGGATTGAAATGCAGAATGTTTGTCGGTAAGATTCCTTTTGGTTTTAAAAAGGCTTGGTTCTTTTCTTCATCGGTCTGTAAAGCTTTTGCCAAAACATTAGCTTCCTTTACGGTTAATGGATGGGCATTGATAGGCGTTCCGTTGCTGTCCATATCGAAATGCTCCACATACATATAGGTTTCAGTTCCTTTGGCTTCATAAAAAACCAAAGCAGATTTTGGATGGTACAATGTGCCAAAATGGTCTGTTATGTCGGTTGTATTATTCATTTTTCTATTATTTTGTATTCGTATAATAATCCACTCAAATCATTCAATAAATCAAACAGACGGTTCTCAAAATCGAGGTTGGTTGTTGGTATTTCGCTTCCATCAAATCGCTTGGATATGGTAGGTTCTTCCATTGCTCCATATTCGTTAAATTCATTGTTGATGCTGTCTGCAATGCTTTCATATAGCCAACCTTTTGTATCTGCGACAAATGAAATGTACTTTTCCATTCCGATTACTTCATTTTCGTAATCATCATCATAGGGGTCTTGTTCAGGCAATGGTGCGTTTCTGAAAATGCTTGCTGTGGGATATTCCGTATAAAGTGCAAAGGCATTACAAGCAACTTGCCAACATTCCCTGTCGAATGTATCAAGGCTTTTAAATCGGCTCAAACGCTGTTCAAATACCTTTAGATTAATACGGTTGAATAGCTTTTGTTCAATTTTATCGCCTAAATATTCGGCATTTCTCAACTCACTTTTGTACGCTTCGGTTTCGTCTATTTCATCGTCTTGTTCCACCCAATCGTTCATCATTTCGTAGAGCCAATACAAATAACTGTCTTCCTGCCTGTAATATGGAATTTGGGCGATATGGTACAGATAACTGCATACTGATATAAGTAGCTGTGTGGTCTTTTTACGCTTGGGGTCTTTGAGCATTTGAAAGAGTGGTACAATAGGAATATAATACAAGGTTGTACCTGTACTGTATCGTTCCTCACTTGTGAAGTAGATTTTCTTACTGTCCTGTACCAATTTGAAACTATCCCAATTGATATGGGTGCGTTTTATTTTGGCTTCCATATCCCACATAGCCAATGCTATATTGTAGGGAAACTCAAAATTTTTGGTCTGCATTGGTTCAATACTGTAATGGTCGCCAAGTTTGGAAAGGGACTTATAGAAATCCCTCTCCGTTTTCTGACAAGCCTGTACAGATTGTGCTGTTTTCAATTTTGGTAGAAACGTACATTTTAGAATACCATTGGTAGCATTGCTATGGGTACGGATTTCTGTTTGTCTTTCTGCACTTGGCTTGTGTCCTTTGGTCTTTGTAGCCAATTTGCGAACTCGCCCAATTGTCGGTATAACTGCTGTTGTCGTTTCTGTTCGGGTATGCTGATTGTTCCCGATATGATATTGTGTTGCATAATTCATCGTTTTATAATTTTGGTTAACCTTTCGTTCCCATTACGCTCTCAAATTTGTACTCTACTGCATCATCTTTGATTTGCGGTGCAGATACTTTGGCAGTGGTCAAAATCGGGTACATATTGGCGTAAAAATTCATTACGGCTTCCACGCTCCAACGTGGTTCGGGGTCGGTCAATTTGATGTCCTGTCCTTTATCTTTGAGTATGAATACTCGCTCTAATTGGGTTGCTAATAACATAATGCTCGTTTTTAAGTGTTAATATTGTTCTTCGTCCGCTTCATCAATGGGATAATCGGCAGTAACTTCTTCCTCTTTTTGCGGTTCGGGTTTTGCTTCTTCCATTGCCCCGAAAAGGCTCGGTGTTCCAAACTTGTCGGACAATGATGTTTTGCGTTTGCGTATCTCGTCCGCTTTTTCGGGACACTCCGTTATATCAGGAACTTTTATCCACGCTTCACGGAATTTGCCCTCTTTCTCCAACTCGTCCACCTTTGCCATTGCATCTTTAAACTTCTTGTCTTTGGCTTCTTTCTCCTTTTTGGCTTTCTCGGTTTTTTCCTTTTCGATTGCGGATTGCTTTTTAACTTCTTCCAATTGTTTTAGGAATTTTTCCATATCCACCATTAATCCCGATACCTTTTGTATAGGTTTGGTTATCTGCTCAAAAAATCCCTCGTCAAATTCTTGGGGCGTGGCGTTAAATGTCAATGGGGGAATACCGTTTTTGGCGTTATCTCCGCATTGTTCGTTGTTGAGCATAACCGTTACAATTAGGTTGCTTTCTATTCCTTTTGAAATGTTCAGTTGCAATACTCCTGTAAAGTCCAACTGCTGTATTTGATTGAAAAAATTTGTGTTCATTGCTTTTCGATTTTAGTTATTGTTACTTGCTTTTTTATTGCTTTGAGTTTCTCGTGCATATCCTCCCAATAGGCTTTTTGTCGTTTGTCGAACTCGGAGAAACTTTTATCCTCGTGGCGGTACTCTTTGTATTGCCTTGCCATTTCAATAGCTTCTTTAAGGTTCGTTACCTCAATGGAGCATCCGTTCAAGTCTGTTATTTTCATAGGAATGATAGTTTGCGTTCTAAAAGCGTTTCCAATATCTCACAATCGCTATCGTATGTTTCCCCCTCGAAATGGTAAGTGTCCGTTTCTTCATCAAAAGAATAGGTTTCCAGTTCTTCATCGCTCAAACACACATCGTCCAAAATCCCATTTTGATAACTTGCCCTGCCATATACTCCGTTTCCCATTTCCTCATAGTCCTGTATAAAATTCACTTTATATTTTTCCGCCATGTTTCTTAACACTTCTGTATTGGGCGACCATTTAGTTTCATACTGAAATACGCCCTCGTCTCCCTCGTTCCAATAAATATCGAAGAAATACCCTCCGTTGGTATCGCTCGAATAGTCGGGCAGTTGCCCTTCTTCGGTCTTATCTTCCTTTTCCTTCATTGCTTGGAAAAGCTGTTGTATCTGTTTGATTGCTTCGGGTTTGCCCTCGAAAACAACCGTGTTACTGCACCAATTTGCCATAGTTGTTGTTTTTATAGGCTACCACCGTTTAAAGCGGTAGCCTGTTTGTTATTTAATTAAGGTTAAAGGTTTCCGCACCATCCATTGCAAAGGCGGTACATAGTTCAAATGCTTTCTGTGATTTGAGTTGGGCAGTTCCGCCCAATACAATGCTCTGTAATTTGGCTTCATCGTTTTTGTAATTTCTTACATTCTGATAGTAGCCTGTAACTGCATTATATGCTCCGAACAAAGTACCTTTGGTCGTGTCCATTTGTTGGGTATCGCTTATCATTGCATAAGAAAAGGCATCATCAACGGTGTTTTTGAACACGGTGGAAACTTCATCTTCCGCACCTTTTTTGATTAGGTCAAGCATTTCCTTGTTCGGGCAAAGTACCATTTGGATTAACTTTCTTACCTCTCGGTCTGTTACCTTTACCTTTGCCCACTCATTAAATATGCCCTCTAACTGGTTGCTCAATGTGTTAGCTAACCCCATAATCTTGTGGGCATTCTCGATACGCTGTTTTGCCCCCGAAGTGTGTTTGATACGTACTACATTGGTCATACTGCGTAACGAAGCGTTAAGGGTGTTTTGGCAAACAATTCTGATAGGTGTAAATGCGGCTGTGATACTTCCGCTACCATCGTGCGAAGTGGTCAGGAAAATGTACTTTTCCGTTACATCATCGCCATTGCCTACTCGGATATAGTCGGGCAGTTTGGCTGTGATAAAAATGCGTTCTCCGTTGCCTAACGCTCCTGCGGTTTCATAGAGAATACCCTCACCACCGCCTACAATGGCATCAAAGAAATTAAAGGCTTCACGATTTTGTACAATGTGGTAATCCTTACCGACTACTCCCAATACTGTATTGTTATCGGTGCGAATGTTGGCGAAATAGTTGGGTACTTCCAATTCGCTACTGCCTATCTCGATGCCATTAGCTGTTTCGATAATGCCCGAACCTTTGGTAAATATTGGGGATTTTACGACTTCGTAATCTAACCCTGCGTGCTTGATAGCTTCTTCGCTTGTTGGGTATTGCTCCACGATTTGCCCCAAACTGTGCCATGCTTTTTGTTGTACGCTAAAGAATGAATAACGTCCTGTTCTCTCGTTGAAATTAATGTTGTGTGCCATGATATAATGATTTTAAATGTTTAAATACTCGTTGTTAAAATGGGAGGTCGTCCTCTGTTCCCTTTGGTGTTCCCTTGCTACTTTCAGTTTGTGAAGTAACCTGTACGGTTTCTGCTCTCTTTCCACCTCCGTGCAGTTTGATTTGCGAGGTATGGAAATTCAGTCCTGACCTTGGCTCTCCGTCTTTGCCTGTCCATGCTCTTGTACTTACTCGTCCCGATAATTCTACCAAAGTGCCTTTTGTAAGTAGTTTGGCTACATTTGGGGTTATCCAATAGGAGCAGTCGAAATATGTTGTTTGCTCTACACGTTCTCCTTGTCTGTTGCGGTAGTTGTCGTTTGTCGCTACTGAAAAGTTTACTACTTGTTTTTCTTGTGACGTTGTGCGTACTTCTGCATCCCTTGTCAGTCTTCCTGTAATGTTCATAGTTTTTCTTGTTTAAATGATTTATAATACTGTTACATTTCCTTTTCTTCCTGCTCCGCAAAACTTTTTTCCAAAAGAAAAAACGGAAAAAAAGAAAGCCTTCATAGGGTATGGGCAATTGCAAAAACCAAAAGGAAACGGAATAATTGGAGGGGTACCCTTTGGGGAGGAAACCGTTTATGCCGTAGTCTTTTGGTAGGGTGGTGCGGAGGATGCC
>JAUXNR010000233.1 GCA_030682755.1 Flavobacterium sp. | reverse complement strand
CGTGTCAAGTTTAAATGGTTGGACGACAATGATAAAGACACCGATTATTTTTTTGAACTTCGGATCATGGAAGATGAAATAACAAAAGACGTTTCTTTAATGGTGAGTGATTTTGCAGAGCAAGACGAGCTGGAAGAGTCTAAATTATTATGGGAAAATCAGATTTCAGATTTAAAACATGTCATTGGTTCTGTTTAAATAGCCATTAGAAATGCTTATATTTGCCCTGAAATTTTTCAGGGCTTTTTTTATGATAAATCACAACGGTGACTTGATTGCAGACGATTTTGTTTTAGCTACCAATCGTTCTTTTTTATATGGAGACGGTGTTTTTGAAACACTTAAAATTGTGGATTCAAAAATTCTTTTTTTTGAATCGCATTATTTTAGACTAATGTCATCCATGCGAATTATGCGAATGAAAATCCCCATGCATTTCACGATGGAATTTTTAGAGCAGCAAATTCTTCAATTGGCACAAGAAAATGCAACCGCTTCATCCGCTAGAGTCAGGATTACAGTTTATCGTAATGATGGGGGCTATTATACTCCGACTGATGCTACTGTTTCGTATGTGATTCAAACGACACCTCTTGATACCAAAGCCTATATTCATGCAACATCTTCTTTTGAAGTGGAATTATACAAAGACTTTTATGTTGGAAAACAATTGTTGTCCACCTTAAAAACAACTTCTAAAACCATTCAGGTGTTGGCTGCAGTTTATGCTCAAGAAAATGGTTATGCGTCTTGTTTGTTATTGAATGAATCAAAAAATGTTGTGGAAGGAATTAGCGGCAATTTATTTATGAAGTTGGATAATAAATTGATTACACCACCTTTATCTGAAGGTTGTTTGAATGGAATTATGCGAAATCAGGTGATTCGATTGGCGAAAAATATGGAAGGATTAGAAGTGGTAGAAGAGCCCATATCTCCTTTTGACTTGCAAAAAGCGGACGAATTATTTTTGACCAATGTAATTCAAGGCATACAATCCATAACGAACTACAGAAAGAAAGCTTTTGAAACTATTTTAGCGGCATCTTTAGTTGAACAATTAAATTTGGATATTCAATCTAATTAAGCATTGGGTTTTCTGGAGCGTTTGACCATAAAAGGTATTCACCGCCAAGTTCTACGATTTGCTCTTTCCAGAAATCAACTGTAGGTTTTCTGAAAATACTGTTTTTGTAATTGTTTTCCATTGCAATCCAGGAGTTGGCTTGCATTTCATTTTCCAATTGATTGGAATCCCATCCGGAATATCCCAAAAAGAATCGAATGTTGTCTTTTTTGATGACACCGGAATTTAATAAATCTCTTGTGGTTTCAAAATTTCCGCCCCAATAAATCCCATTTGATATTTCAATACTATCAGTGATTAAATCCGGAACATTGTGAATAAAATACAAATTATCTTGTTCAACGGGGCCACCGTTAAACACGCTGTAGTTTACTTCAATATCCGGTACTAAATCATTTATAGTGTATTCCAGCGGTTTGTTAAGGATAAAACCAACAGAACCTTCACTGTTGTGGTCTGCTAATAAAATTACGGAGCGATTGAATGAAATATCACCAATTATGGAGGGTTCTGCAATGAGCAGTTGACCTTTTTTTAGTTTTTCTGAAATCATAGCGTAACATTTAATAGTAAATTTAACAAAAAAAAAATTGGAATTCCAAATTTATAACTAAAAAAGCCACGCTTTTGGCATGGCTTTTAAAGTATATGAACTATAAAAACTAGTTTACAGATCCTTCTAATTCAGCACCTGCCTTGAATTTAACTACGTTTTTAGCAGCAATTTTGATTGTTTTACCAGTTTGAGGGTTTCTTCCGTCTCTAGCAGCTCTTTTAGAAACTGACCAAGAACCAAAACCTACTAATGATACTCTACCACCTTTTTTCAAAGTTTTTCCTACGTTACCTAAAAAAGATTCTAAAGCTAATTTAGCAGCTGCTTTTGTGATACCTGCATCTGCAGCAATAGCATCAATTAATTCTGATTTGTTCATAATAATAGTTATTTAATTTGGTTAAACATTATGTTAATAATAACAAATTTAATAGGATTTCCTTACTGTACAAGGATTTTCGGTATTTTTCGTAATTAATGTTGATAACTTTGGTTTTTTGTTGATAAAGGGATGCCATTCATCGGATTTTTAGCTAACAATTCAGTGTTTCTAGCCTCTCACAACGCAATTGCGTTTGAAGAAAACACCATTCCGTTCAACAATTCTGCAGTAGTCATGTTTTTCTTTCCCGGAAATTGGATTTTTATGATTTTAACATAACCGTCTTTTACGGCAATTTTCATTTCTTTTTTTGTAGTAATGATTGTTCCAATTTTAAAATCATGATTAGCGTGTTCTGTTGCGGCTTCAGTAATTTTTACATTCCATTCTTGGTTTTCGTCTTTAATCAAGCTCCAAGCTGTTGGATATGGACTCAGCCCTCGAATGAGATTGTAAATAGTTTCAGACGATTCTGTCCAATCAATTTTACAGTTTTCTCTATTTAATTTGTAAGCCGTTTTTTGTTCCGGGTTTTCTGTTTGGATTACCGTTTGAACATTTCCTTTTTCAATAAGGTGTAAGGTGTCTACAATTGTTTTGCTGCCTAATTCCATCAATCGGTCATGTAATTGTCCTGCATTTTCATTTTCATGAATTGGTGTTTTGGCATTAAGAATCATAGCTCCAGTATCAATTTTTTCATCAATAAAGAAGGTAGTTACTCCTGTTTCTTTTTCACCGTTAATAATTGCCCAGTTGATTGGAGCAGCACCGCGGTAATTTGGCAATAATGATGCGTGAAGGTTTATGGTGCCGTATTTTGGCATTTTCCACACCACTTCAGGTAGCATTCTGAAGGCAACCACAATTTGGCAATTTCCGTTTAATGCTTTCAATTCTGATAAAAAACTTTCGTCTTTTAAGTTTGTGGGTTGGAGGATGGGTAATCCTTTTTCTAAGGCAAATTCTTTCACTGCTGAGAATTTAATTTTTTGTCCTCTTCCGGCAGGTTTGTCTGCTGCCGTAATTACGCCCACCACTTCAAAGTTATTTTTAAGAATGGTTTCCAGAATGCCCACTGCAAATTCCGGTGTACCCATGAAAACAATCCGTAATTTTTCCATTTTATTGTAAAGTAAATTTATTGTTTGCAATTATTTTAAGTTTGTTTGAATCTAAAAGTTCCCTAATGGCTTGAAGCAACTGATCTTCATTTAAGTTAGTATTCAAAAGTAATTCTCTTGAAGTTAGCGGTTGTTTTTTTAATTCCTCTATGATTATTGTTGTTGCATTTTTTGGTGAACTCGTCTTCTTTTTTGATTCACAAACTGAACATGTTCCGCAATTCTCGGTTGCTGTTTCACCAAAATACTTAAGTAGGATTTTGTTTTTGCAGGTGGTTGCATCTGTTACATAATTCAAAACGGCTTCCAATTGAATTTGTTTCAAGTTATTTTGAGTTTCCAAATATTTGATGACACGGTTAATTGTTTTGTCATCTTCTCTCACTTCGTTAAAAACAATACTTGCGTCATTTGATTTTGCTTTATAATCAATAATTTCTTTGTTTTTTAATATCAATAAGAGGTCTTCCACCTCGCTTTCTTCGCAAAGTGCTTTTTTGGCAATCAAAGTTGTATTAATGGCGGTTTGCATATCATAAACACCCGGATACGTTCTTACTATTGCCATTACAATCGGTTCATAAACCGGATTAAGACTCATGAAACGAATGACCTCTTTGCTTTCAATTAAAAATTGCACTGTAACTTTTTCTGAGTATTCTTGTGTAAAAGTCAGAATACTTTGTCGGTCTAAAAACAGAATGCTATTGTATGTTTTGGTAATTGGTAAATCATATTTCATACAAAATTGATTCAAATTAAGGCTAAACTGCTCGTAAAGGCCTTCGCCGTATGCAATTTGAAAAAAAGAACACAGTTTTTGGTATACTTTTTTTACAAAATCATTATCCGGAAGATTTGCTTTAAATTGTGATTTTACAGTAATTATATCGGAGGGGTGGTATAATAATGTTGCAAAAGATTGTGCTCCATTTCTCCCGGCTCTACCAGCTTCTTGGTAATAATTTTCAAGATTTTCAGGG
>JAUXNR010000228.1 GCA_030682755.1 Flavobacterium sp. | reverse complement strand
CCAACAATAGGAACAAAAGCAACTAAAATAATTAAATCGTTAACCGAAACTTGCATGAGTGTATAATTCGGATCCCCATCGGTTAAATAGGACCAAACAAACACCATTGCAGTACACGGTGCAGCTCCCAATAAAATAGCTCCCGCAATGTATTCACCTGCCAATTCCGGGGAGATGAATGCACTGTAAATATTTGAGAAAAAAAGCCAAGCAAAAAACGCCATGGTAAAGGGTTTGATTAGCCAGTTGATGATGACTGTCAATACAATACCTTTCGGTTTTTGGGTTACTTTTTTTAAACTTGAAAAATCAATTTGCACCATCATAGGATAGATCATCATCCAAATTAAAATAGCAATAGGGATATTTACTTTTTCAATTTCCATTTGGCTTAGGAGGGTCATCGCTGCTCCGGCGAAGTTGCCCAATGCTATTCCAAATACGATGCATAACGCAACCCATAGCGAGAGGTAGCGTTCAAAAAAGGCGATTTTTTTTGATGGTGGAGTCATTTTTTGAAGGTGTTGAGGTTTTTCCTCCCCCCGACTCTCCGAAATAGGAGGAGACGAGACGTAAGAGTACTTATAAGTTTATTACTACTATCTTAATTGATCAATGATTTGCATTCTTTTACAATTTTACCTGCGAAAAAACATAGCTCATTTCGGTGGCAATTTGAAGGCTGCGTTCTTCGTATTTTGCTGCTTGTTGTGGAGTGTTGTCAAATGCTTTTGGGTCTTCATAAGTAATTGGTATTCTTTTTTCGGCTCCGGCAATGAACGGACATCCTCCATCGGCTTGTGAGCAGGTCATGATGGCGGCAAATTCACTTTGTGGGTTGAAGGCATCGTCATAGGTTTTGGAAAATCCAATAATCGGATGCGTGTTTGTTGCATATTTAATGGCGTAAATCGGATTGGTTCCCTCAGCAATAGTTTGGATTTGAAATCCTGCCTTTTCTAAAGTTTTTGCTGCCATAGGAAACATAGCGGTTGCTTCTGTGCCTCCTGAATAACAAAACACATTCGGTATGTTATAATAGGTTGCCGCTGTTTGTGCCCATACTTGAGACAAATGACTTCTGCGTGAATTGTGAGTACAAATTAAGTTGAGGCGTATTTCTTTTTTATCCGTAACCTTTGACTGAATGAAGTCAACTAAGGGTTGGAGGATTTCTTTTCGTTCAGATGAAATGGTTGTGAAATCGAGACTTTTTAGGGTTGTTTCGATTTGTTGGAATAGGATTGGTGTGGTCATATTTTTTGTTTTTAGTTTTCCTCCCCCGACCCCCTCAAAAGGAGACGTGATGTGGGGCTTCGGCAAGCTTAGCCTGACAGTAGCGTATAAAATCAATTTTGGTTTATTTTAACAACAGCCACCACCCGGTGTGCAAGATCCGGATTGGTTTTGCATGTCTGATAGTCTAACTTTTGGTTTTTGGGTTGGAATGCCGCATTGATCTTCAGCTAAACAAGCAGTTTTTTTATTGACTAGCATAAAGGTTTCTCCGTTGAAATCCAGATCAAATTTACCGATGGTTTCACCTTGGTATTCTACTTCAATTTCATGGTCTTCGATGCCTAATGCTTTTTCGGATAAGACTATGATCTTGGCTAATTTTTGTGGTTTCAAACGATGGTCGTAATCGTTGGCATCCCACAATTGGAAGTTGACAACGGTTTCTTTGCGAACGGTACCGCCGCAATCAATGAAGTTTTTGGTGATTAAGCCAACTTCTGTTACGTGAAAATGTTCGGGAACAAAGGTTCCGTTTGGTAGCTGGAAAGTAACGGTTTCTAAGTTAGAAAGGACGTTTTTGATTTGTGATAGTTTCATTTTTTTTGAATTTTTCTGGGTTAAGTTTTTTCCTCCCCAAACCCTCCAAAGGAGGGAAGACAGACGAGAAACACTATTTATCTTTTAACAACATTGTATTCTTTTGTCATCCAAGTGGTCGTTTACGGTTTGAAAAAAGTGTTTGATTTTGTCAAAGCCTGTTTCATTTATGCAATAACAAATGGATGCACCTTCAACGTTTCCTTTGATGAGACCGGCGTTTTTTAGTTCTTTCAGGTGTTGGGAAACAGTAGGCTGTGCTAACGGCAATTCGTTAACAATGTCGCCACAAATGCAACTCTCCACCTTCATCAAGTATTCTATAATGGCAATTCGGGCGGGATGTCCCAAGGCTTTGGTTAAAATGGCCAGTTCGTTTTGCTGGTCTGAAAAGTGATCTGTTTTTGTGGCTCCCATGATTGTATTATTATATTGCAATATTACGATATAATTTTCAAGTAAAGAAAAAATTCGGGGATTTTTTTAAAGATTTATGAAAAAACAAGAACGCGGACTTGCCTGCCGACAGGCAGGTGACACAGATGGTTTTACAAACGAAGATTCATACGGATTTCTATTCGTTATGTTGTTGGGTAGAATTGTCTTTTTCGTTTTCAGGAAGTGCTTTTCTACGGAAAGACCGTTTGGCGAAACGTCTAAAGAAAGAGATGCTTTGTTTTTCCGAAGGAAGTGTGTTGTCAACCGTAAAAATCCAAAATAGGATGCCAAATACCACCACCAAGATGATGGTAAAAACCAACCACCAAGCCATAGGATTATTTTCTAAAAATTGAAAAGGTTCCATAATTGAGCAATTTTAGGTTAGACCATAAATTTAAACTGTTTTTAGGGTATTGTCGTTATATAATTCGCCGGAAATGTTACATCATTCTTATGTTTTGATTTTGTTTTTTTGTATTGAATTGGCAGCAACAAACTTGTTAATTCGTTCTTTAGCTGAGTTTTTTTTCACCTTTTTGCTTACATTCGCTTGTCCATTTTTCCGAAAGCAGTATGAACAAACCACTTTTATCACAAGTTTACCGGCATCCTCTAATCAATCCGCAAGAACTCGACCGATTGATTGCGTCACATTATAAAGTTACTTTTAAAAAAGGGACTATTGTTTTAAAAAAAGGGGAGGTTTCCAAAGGATATCTTTTGCTGGAAAGCGGTTTGATGCGTTCGTTTGCTTATGATTATAATGGGAACGATATTACCACTGATTTTTATTCAAAACATGAAATTGTTATTGAAGTGTTGTCTTTGTTTCAACGCATTCCCAGTCAGGAAACCATTCATGCTCTCACCGATTGCGAAGGTTGGATGATTGATTTTGAGGTGTTTCAAGAATTGTATCATTCCATTCCCGGCTTTTCGGAATGGGGACGCCTTTGGATGACCAACAGATTGTTTCACTTTAAACAACGCTCTGTGGAAATGGTTACCATTTCTGCCAAAGACCGCTACATGCAATTGATTAAAGAAAAACCCGAAGTAGTCTTACAGTCACCTTTAAAACATATAGCCAGTTATTTGGGAATAACCGATACTTCCTTCAGCAGAATTAGAAAGGAGAGTTTTGAAGGTAACGGACAGTAAGTAAAAACTCTCCCATTTCCCAACTCCTATCTCCCATCCTCATTTGAAACAAGTAATTTCTTGTCATAAGGCAAGTTTCTTCTAAAAGACACTTCCTATATTTGTTATTCAACCTTTTAAACAAATAAATAATGAATACAAATGTAATCTGTTGGTTCGAAATTTATGTGGACAACATGGAGCGAGCCAAACAATTTTATGCCACCGTTTTAGGAACAAAATTTCACGATATGCCTTCTCCGGATGGTAGTGATGAATTCATAATGTCTTGTTTTTCAAATGCCGAAAACCAAGGTGTGAGTGGTGCTTTAGTTCAAATGAAAGAAGCCCGAACTAACAACCCGGGAAACACCTCTACCATGGTTTATTTTCCTTGTGAAGACTGTAGTGTAGAAGAAAGTCGTGTTGAAAAAGCAGGAGGCAAAGTACATTGTCCTAAAATGTCCATTGGCGAACACGGTTTTATCAGTATTTGCCTTGATACAGAAAACAACACGTTTGGATTGTATTCAATGAAATAAATAAACTAGCATGAAAATAGTCAAGTTAGTATTATTCACATTATTCGGATTGATGTTTATCAATGCCGGTTTAGACAAATTTTTACACTACATGCCCGTTCCACCTTTGGAACCCGAAGTAGTGAAAGCAGGCGAAGCCTTCATGACCATCGGGTGGTTACTGCCACTCGTAGGAGCTGTAGAACTCATCTCAGGAGTATTATTTATTTTCCCAAAAACACGCTTGTTGGGAGCTTTGATGATTTTTCCTGTGATGGTTGGAATCATGCTGCACAATGCCGTTTACATGCCTTCGGGCTTAGCAATCGCGGGAGTGTTTTTCCTCATCAACCTTTGGGTGCTTTACGAAAACAAACAGAAAATTAAAGAGTTAATAGGTTAATGGTAATAGGCTTAAAACCGACAACCAACAACCAACAACAGATAACAGAAAACTTATGTTACTAAATCCCTACCTAAATTTCGATGGAAATGCCGAAGAAGCTTTCCGATTTTATCAAACCGTTTTTGGCGGTGAATTAACTGTTTCCAAAATGAGCGATGCTCCCGGAACAGAAAATTTACCGGAAAACGAAAAAAACAGAGCCATGCACGTAGCACTTCCCATCGGCAAAGGACAACATTTAATGGCTTCCGATTGTTTGCCAAGTGCCGGACATGTGCTCAAGGTGGGCAACAACAACTATATTTCCATTACGCCCGACAGTCGGGAAGAAGCCGACCGCCTATTTAACGGATTATCTGCCGGCGGAAAAGTAGAAATGCCTATGGACGATATGTTCTGGGGAGATTATTTCGGTTCTTTTGTAGATAAATTTGGGGTGTGTTGGATGGTTAATTATAGTGGCTAAGGTTCTAAGGTACTTAGCCCCTCAGAACCTTAGCCCCTTAGTTTCTTATTTAAAAAAATGAACATAAAAAGTATAGCACAAGCCTTTTCAAATGGAGAATTTCAATCCGTTTTTCCGTATCTTGCTGACACTATTGTGTGGCAAGTGGTGGGCGAAAGCGAATTTCTCGGAAAAGAAGCCGTGATGCAACAATGTTTGCAAGTAAAAGCCTATTTCAATTCGGTAACCACCCAATTTGAAACAATCAATTGTCTTGTAGACGGAAATAAAGTGGCCATCAACGGAACAGCGGCGTTTCACATCAATCAAAAACCGAAAGCGTTTGTTTGGGCTTGTGACGTATACGAATTTAACGAAGACAATCTGTTGCAAAGCATTACGTCGTATTGCATTACAAAAAAATAAAAAACATGAAACTCATCATTCAAGCTAAAATTCAAATTCAAAAACCCATTGAAACGGTTTTCGAAAATATTGTTAATCCTGATAAAATGACTAATTATTTTATCGGTAGCAGTTCGGGTAGAATGGAAGAAAACGCAGAACTCATTTGGACATTTCCTGAATTTGAAGAAAAGTGCCCTTTAACCGTGACCGAAGTGATTCCAAATACTAAAATAACCTTTGTTTGGGATCCCGAAACAGTGGTAACCATCCAATTGACGGAACAAAAAGATAAAAGCACCTTAGTCCACGTGACAGAAGACGGAAAAGAAAACACCGAAAAAGGCATCAAATGGTTTGGCGGAAACACAGAAGGCTGGGCTAATTTTTTAGCTTGTTTGAAAGCTTTTTCAGAATATGACATCAACCTCAGAAAAGGAGCCTTCGACTTTCTAAAAACCTCAGCACCTTAGTACCTTAGCACCTCAGTACCTAAAAAATGAAACACTACATCGCAAACCTCTCAGAAACCGACCAAGCCATTGGCCAACAACTCGTGGAATTAATCGATTCCCATTTGTCATTTACCGAAAGTAAAATCTGGCATGCTCATCCCGTTTGGTTTATCGATGGAAATCCGATTGTGGGTTTCAGCAAACAAAAAGCGGGTATGCGATTGATGTTTTGGAGCGGTGCCGATTTTGAAGAACCCGCTTTGAAAGTGAGAGGCGATAAGTTCAAAGACGCATCCATTTTTTATACTTCGGTTTCCGAAATTAATACAGACGATTTGAAACGTTGGCTTCAGAAATCGGAAACAATTCAGTGGGATTATAAGAATTTGATAAAGCGGAAAGGGGTTTTGGTGAGGCTTTAGTTTAAAAGTTTAAAAGGTTATGGGGTTATTGGGTTTGAACACGGATTTTCAAAATTGGATAAATTGTTGAAATTTTAAATAGGTTATAACTTTTTTAACTTGTGAGATTAAAGGCTCAACTTAATGCACCTTAATTCCTTAATGGTTTAAAAAAGCGAAATGTTTACCTTTTCCAAAGCAACCTTTTTATCCTTTTTTCATCTTACCTTTATCACCTAACTAGCTACATACCAATGATAAAAAAACTACTCTTCGTCTTTTTACTCTTGTCTTTTACAATGAGTACGGCTCAATTGGTTGAATGGGTAAATACTCCTTCAATAAACATAACATCACCAGTTCCTACGGGTTATGTTACTGCCACAGATTCCTTTGGAAATGTCTATTTTGCGGGTTATAAAGACAATCCGTATTCCTATACCGAAGTTTTCGGAAATCTTACGTATCAAAAATTTGCTTCAGACGGTAGCGTACTTTTTTCCAAAACAATTACCGAGAGAGGGGTTGTTCAACAATTGCAAAGTGATAGTCAAGGCAACATGCTGATGGCTATTGAACATCTGAATACGTTGACTTTTGATACTTTTGAAATTCCTAATACAACAGGTTTACCACAACATGTGTTGCTTAAAATCAATCCTTCGGGTACGCTCTTGTGGCATAAAGTGTTGACCATGCCTGTTGTGGGTGTCAACACGTTTAAAGCCATCGCTTTTGATGCTTTGGACAACATTTATTTAGGCTATGATAATTACGGAACCTGTCACATTGAAAAATTAAGTCCGGCCGGAGTTTCTTTGCAATTAATTACGCAACAAAATGTGAATCGTTTGACTTCTTTGGCTGTTGATGCCGCCGGCAATATGTATGCTACGGGTTCGTGTGCCAATATCAATTCAACTTATGCAGGGGTGTTACAACCCACCAATTTTGATTATACGGTCTATTTGGTGAAGTATAATGCGGCCGGTGTTTTTCAATGGATTAAGTATTTAGAAGACATCACCTGTACTTCGCCCATGGTGCAAGTGGATGGGGATGGTTTTATTTATTGGGCAGCAGATACGTTTCTTCCTTTACAATTGGGCACCATAGCTCTGGAAGGTCCACTTACAGGGGGTGCTGATTTTTTCCTGACAAAATTAAGTCCTGACGGAACGTATTTATGGGCAAGAGAAGTTCCCGGAAATGGTTCGCTGACATTAGGCTCGCGTAATTTTTTAAAGGTTACTTCCAGTGGGGCTATTTATCTAACCGGTAACTTATCCGGCGGTATCACACAATGGTCTGATCAGGTGCAAACCACTACCGGCACTTTTTCCAATCAGGAAATTCTGTTGTTGCACTACACGACAAACGGGGTTGTTGTTTTTGCCTTTACCGCAGGCGGTTCTCAAAATGATTACGGAAACAGTATTGCAATTTACGCTGATGAAACAGTTTATCTTGCGGGAAAAATGCAAGGAAATGCCACTTTTGGCTGGTACAATCACACCAATGCCAATTCGTTTGGCTACAGTCCGTTTTTGGCTAAGATTTCTATGTTTACTTTTTCGGTTCCTGATTCGGAAACAACTACCGTACGCATTTATCCGAATCCTGTGAAGGATTTGTTGACGATTGAAACTACTGAAACCATTACTTCCGTAACGGTTTATGGGTTAAACGGTCAACGAATCGGGTTGCCTTTTGTAAATAATCAGGTTGATTTTAGTGGGGTGTCGAATGGGGTGTATGTGGTGGAAATTACCACCAAAGCGGGAGTAACACATTTTAAAGTCGTACACTAACCTTTTTGCTTGTTTTTTTAACTAAGAAAACAACTTTCTTTTGGTTTAAGTTGGGATAAAAAGCAGGTTTCTTTAGAAAAAGTACTTTTTTTGGAGAAAAGATATGAACAAGGGGTACCACAACCCCGAAGCAATCCCGAACAAAACCCGAAGGAAACTCTAACCAATTAGGAAGTTAGAAAATGGTGGATGAAATGTTGTTTTGACTGTTGTTTTGGGTTGGATTTTAGGGTGAATTGGGTTTGGGAGTCAAGTTTTTAGTCGTGGACTATTTTAAATGAGTTATTATTTTATTGATACAGGTTTCTAAATTTTTTATGATTTCTTTATCCCAAAAACGTAAAATTTTCCACCCTTCATTATTAAGTAATTCATTGACCTCTTTATCTCTTTCGATATTTCTTTCAATTTTTTTATGCCAGAACTCTTGATTGCTTTTTATATCGTGTTTTCTGATTTGCCAATCTTTACCATGAAAAAACTCGCTATCTACAAAAACAGCGAGTTTATATTTTTTAAACGTTAAATCAGGTTTTCCAAAAACTGTTTTATTGTTTTTTCTGTATCGATACCCTAAATGCCATAATGCTTTACTTAACATCACTTCCGGTTTCGTGCCTTTGCTTTTGACGGCACGCATGTTTTTGGAGCGTTGTGATGGGGTGTGGCGGTCCATAATTAGATAATCCCTTCTTCAATAAGCTGTCTTAATTTTTGTATAATATTTGGACGGTAAACACAGTATGTATTTGGGTCATTGTTACCAATTAATTTTCTTAATTCTTCTTGAACCAAATTAATACTATAAAAAACTATAACGCAATCTTTATTTAAAGCACGAATGTTTTTTATTACCTGATCACCATTTATTCCTTTTCCATTATTGTGTAGGTTATAATCAACACAATAAACCAATGATGACGGAATATTACCCGCTATGTTAATGAATTTTGTTGAATCATTTTCCTCAGTAATATAAAGTTCAATTTTATTTTCTTTTTTTATTTCCTTCAAATCATCTTCAATTGAAGGTAGGTATTGTTTATTATCTTCAACCCATACAATATCAATTGCTTTAGTAAATTTTTTAGCCATCGTTTTTTATTTTAAGAATGAATGTTACTCCTTTGTTGGTTTTGTTATTTATCTCTAAACTCATGTTTTCAGTTTTAGAAACAATACTGTTAACATGAAAAAGCCCTAATCCTGAACCAGTGGTTGTCGTATAGCCAATATCAAAAATATTTTTCAATGAATTGTCAGGGATACCTATACCATCATCCTCAAAAGATATAGTTAATTCATCATTATTAATTTCGTACTTAATCAAAAATGACTTTGCCTTTGCTCTAACTGAATTACTAACAAAATTATCGATAATAATCGTTATTTCAATAGGTCTAAAACTAGCGATAAATTTAAGTTGCTTATCATTTACTGATTCAATAGTAATATCTTCAGATCTTATTCTACTTAATATGTTTCTAACATATTCATCAATAAATTCAATAATATCTATTTCAATCTCTTCGGAATACAGTTTAAAATTGGCTTTTGTAGCAAATTGTGATACAGCTAAAATTTTTCTATTTTCTAAACTTATTTCTCTTAACTTTTTTGCAAGTTCGTCATTGCTGATTTTTTCTCCACGGTTAATCCTTTTATAAAGGCCATTTACATATTTGTCAATTATATCAGATGAAATTCCAACACTGTGCATAAAACTCACTATTTCATCTAAATCTTGAGATTTTACTGATTTTAAAAATAAGTTTTCAGAATTTTTTTCTGTAATTATTTTGTCTTTTTCTTTTATTTCTTCTTCGGCAATTTCTGCAGTAGTGACTGCTTCTTCAAGTCGTTGTCTAATCTCCTTGACATTCTCTAAAAGTTGATTATTGCCAGACTCGATTGCAATATTTTCAATAGAATTTAAGATTGCTATTGCACTTTTGTTTTGTTCTTGATTTACCCCGATTATCTCCAAAATATTAGAGTTAAAATCAATTGAAATAATGTTACTATTGGAAACTCCTGAAAGATATTTTACAACACCTTCCAAATTACTTTCGGCACTATCAAACTTTTTTATATCTATTCCAAACTTCAGAAATTTAGTCACATAATTTTCAAGCTTTGAAATAACAGAATTAATTAAATAGGATTGTAATTGAAAGTAACTTTCATTTTTTACCAATCCATCTCCACGGCTTGTGGTTTCTTTAAATTCGTCGTTATTGCCAGAAATTTCCACTCTACCAATTAATTCTCTTGTGCCGACATAACTACCAATTTTTCTTTGTTGTCTAGTGTCTAGTGAAAAGGAATCTTCTCCTGGTTCTCCGTACGGATAAATACGAATATTGTTTTTATAAAGGAAGACTGAGCCGTAATCATGTGCTCTCACGCCCATTGATCTAGTGAAGTTATATCTTGCTCTTTTATCTAGATGATATAATTCGACAAGTACATTAGATAAAAGTCTGTAATCGTTATTTCGTTCAACAATTTTGTACAACCAAATTCCATTTGTCGATAATTCGGTAGAGATTGTTTGCCCATCATCTGATATTTCTGATAAAATATGAGTAGTTTTATTCTTTAAAATCGAAAGAAGGTTATTTACAACAAATCCATTTATTTTCCAATAAGGATTTGTCTGACTCTCATCTTGTTTTCTGAATTCATTTGCAACCACATTAATTTTAAATTTGCGATTATCATTCGGTTCAAAAGGATTTATGAGCTTTGATAAGGAATGTTTCAGTCTAATTATTTTATGGGCATCCCATCTCGCATCAGGTCTTAACCCTGTGATTTCAAGGTATGTCCCTGCTTCAAATTTCGATGGATTATTTTCTAATTCATCATGGGCTACAGAAATATTTACAAACTCTTCTTTTGCGTTTTCTTCGAATTTTGTCCAGTCAACTTGTATTTGTTCTATTTTGGAATTTGGTTCATCTTTTCTTGAGACTAATCTTAAATTAGTTCCTAATTTATCACAAGAGAACCTACCAATTCCTTTGGCTCCAGCATAATAAATACGGTTGCCTATTTTATCTCTATAATCGATATCTTCAGTACCTTCCTTTTTAGCAGAATAAGCTACAAAAAGCCATTTATTCAAAAGGTCATCTTTATTCATCCCTTTGCCATTATCCATGACAATAATTTTTCCGTTTTCTGAAAAGATATTTTCAAAGACGATCTCCACATCAGTTGCATGGGCATCAAATGAATTTTTCACCAACTCAAATATTGCAATATATTCATCGGTAATTAGATCGCGACCGATTATATTTTTAAGCCCTGAACTTATTTTGAATTTTAATTCATCACTCATTTTATAAATCGTATTTGTAAATTCAGTTTAAAGAATAAGCTTTGATTTTCTAAATAAACTTTTCCAAATTCATGTCTTTTACTGCTTGCAGTATCAAGCTTGGTATTGTTTAAAAGATAGTTTTCAAATTCATTTTTATTATAAATATGATAGCAAAGTATTTCACCGTCTTCTTTAACAATTAGATAACCACCAGTAGCTTCATGTTCTCCTGACCATACTTTAGAGGGCATCATTCCCAATGCAACATCCGTTAAAAAACGTTTTATTTTATAACTATAAAATTGATGATTATCTGAAGTGTCGAAAGCTAAAGGATTATTAATTTGAATGTTATTAACTAAAGAATTCAAATTTGAATCCTTTTGTGTGTAATAAGTATATAAAATTTCAGCTAATATTTTTGGTAAGAGACTATCTATCAATGTTAGATTATTTGAAAAAATTTTTTGTTCAGTTCCTTCAAAATGAAAAACGCCTCCATTATTCAAAACAGCAGTAATTCGGTCTCTAATCTTGTTTTTAGTTTCAATTGCATTAATCCAGTTGATTTCTTCTAAGGATAAAGTAACTCCTTCTATTTTATAAATAAAATTAGTTGTTTTACCAGCATTCAAAAGTGTTGACGGGTGACCAAGCTGAGATTTAATACTGAAACCCAATAAAGGTGTTTGATTTGTTCTTAAATCATGTACTACTATATTTATATCTGTTTTTACTAAAGAATTTGATTTTAGTGTAATGCATTTAATGTCATTCATAAAATCCTCAATTTCAGGAACAGAAAAAGTGCGGTCAATATTAGCTTTTATTTTTTCAAGTAAAAATGTTGCTTTATCTTTAAATGTAGACAATGGCACTCGAAGTAATTCTTTGTCATTTGATATAATAACAATATCCTGATTTATATAGTATTCAAATGTTCCATTAGATTCAGAGCGAAGTATTTTTATAATAGGATAAAAAAGATTGTTTATTTTTTCAATATTTTCATCACCGGGTATTAATTTTCCATCACTTAAAAGTTTAAGTAATGTATAAATTTCACTCCACTCACCAATGTTTCCAGTTAACATATTAAAAGTTTAGTTTTTCAATGATTTTCTCAGCAGTTGCCTGAATAGCAGGGACCGCTACTGAGTTTCCAAATTGTTTATATGCTGAAGCATCAGCTACAGGGATTATATAATTATCAGGAAAGCCTTGTAATCTTGCCCATTCTCTGGGTGTCATTTTTCTTATTCCCTCTCTGTTTACCTCTCCAGTAATTTTTGTTACGGGATTGTAATCAGTTATTCTGTCATCATATACTAAATTTCTTTCTCTTCCCATTCCACCACATACTATAGCATTTGCAATACCATCGTTAGGAATAATTTCGTAACCAAATCCGTTTCCTTTACTGGCATGTCTAGCCTTGTGATTTTTTAATGTATTTAAATAAGTAGAAGATAAATAGTATTTTGTTGAAACTACGTTTTCTTCAAGAACATCTTCTAAAATTGGATTGTCATCTATTGATTCAGGATAGTTAAATTGAGTAATTCCTAAATCTTTTCTGAAACCAACAATGAATATTCGTTCTCTGTTTTGAGGAACACCAAAATTCTTCGCATTCATGATTTGAGGTTCAGGAACGTAATAATCCAAATCTTCTCTTAAAACATTTAAGATGGTAGCTAATGTTTTTCCTTTATCATGGTTTCTCAGACCTTTTACATTTTCAAGAAAAATTGCTTTTGGTTTTTTTCTTTTGATAATTTCAGCAACATCAAAAAACAAAGTCCCACGTGTATCTTCAAATCCACCTCTTTTTCCTGCTATTGAAAAAGCCTGACATGGAAAACCGGCACATAAAACATCAAAATTATCAGGTATAAAGTCTTTAGTTTGTTCTTTTGTGATGTCACCAAAAGGTACTTCACCGAAATTTGCACGATAAGTTCTTTGTGCTTCTTTGTCCCATTCACTTGTGAAAATACATTTACCTCCGAGGTTTTGCATGGCTAATCTGAAACCTCCAATTCCTGCAAATAAATCTATGAACTTGAATTTGTAATTTTTGGGAGTAGGAAAAGGAACGTCATTAACTTCAAACAGTAATTGTTGTATCGCAGAATCCTGAACGAGACTTATTTTTTCTTCTGAATTTTTATAAGCAATAATTTCATCAATATATTTTAATGCCTCATTCTTAAAATGTTTTGCAACACCATTTTCTATATTATGAAGATAGTGAGTGATTACAGCTTTTTTTACATTAAGTGATTCAGGTTCAAAAATTTTAATTTTAAATCTTTTACCATCAAACTCTTCAATAGATATTTTCTCCTTCATTTTCATTTTTTAAAAAAGTATTCAACAGGTTTTTTATAATATTCAGCCAATAAAAAAAGTTTAGCTGCACTAATTTTTTTCATTCCGTTTTCAATCTTAGATAAATTACTTTGACTGATAATTTTATCTTCTTGCACTTTCATTTGTGTATAGCCTAATTCTTCTCGGGCTTTAACTAATTGATAGGAAATGATTTGGTTGATTTTTTTTTCATTCATGTCTTTAGGAATTAAGAATTATTCCATAATACAATATTCGTGAATAGAATTCGCTATTCCATTTTGGAATAATTTTGCTCAGCTTTATGGGATTCCTCCTTGCGTCGGAATGACATGCCGCGGCGTGAATTGGATTATGGGATTGCTTCGTCGGCTCTCTTTTGATTATGTCGTTACGATTAATTGGAATGACTAAACAGAGGGCTGTGTTAATGAAGGTGGCGATTGCTAAGTGATTTTGTTTTGGACTGCCTACTGCGTAGGAGGTCCCTATCTCGTCTTCGACATCTAGCGGGATGACATAACAGGGCGTGACTTGGATTATGGGATTCCTCCTTTCGTCGGAATGACACACTCCATCAGAAAAATGGCAAGTGAAAAATGCTGAGGTACTGGTATTCATGAACAAAACCCCAACATTGTTGAGGTTTGTTTTTTGAGTGCGTTTTTTTTTGTGTTGTTTCAACACTACTGCTACTTCACAACAGTGCCAAAAAAAACCCAACTTTCGTTTGGGTTTGTGAGGTGTGTATTTGTTTAATACGAAATTGGTTTATTCGTCTTCAGCGGAATTTTAAAATGTTTTTTTACGAAGGCTTTCATTTGTTCGGTAGTCATTTTATCGGCTTCGAGGGTTTGGATGTAGAGGTTGTTGTATTCGGGGTTGGCTTTGATTAGGTCAAACAAAGCGGTTTTGGCTTGGGTTGGTCCAAAAAGTACGGCTTCGTCATAGTCTTTAACCAGTACCATTAAATCATCGTAAAAGGCTTGATCGGTTTGGTTTTCTTCGTTGTGGATGTGGCTTTCGCTGCTTGTTTTTTCTTTTTTCTTAGCGGGTAAATAGAAGTTGGACTCCATGGAGGTGAGGAGGAATTCGCCGGTGGCGTTTTCGTAGATTTGGGCACTGGTGTAATCCATCCAGATGCCTATTCTTTTTTTTAGGTTCATGTTTATTTTTGATAAGGGGTTTAGGTATTAAAATTACGGAGATTATTCTTGGGTAGGGGGGAATTGGGTTTTTATTAACGGAGTTAGGGAAAGTTTAAAAGTTATGGTAAGATAGGATTGGCGTTTTTTTGACATTAAGAGGTTAAGACGCTTTGCTTTTTTTCTCATTAAGAAGAATTAAGGCTCTCACAGAAAGCACAGAAGGCACAGAAATGTTTTTGATATTAAGAAGGTTAAGACGCTTCGCTTTTTTATTAAGGTTTTAACCGCAAAGTTCTCAAAGGAGTTAAGGACGTAAATGCTTAATGAACCTTAATTTCTTAATGGTTTTAAAAATAACTGCTTAATTTTTGAACATTTTTCATCATAAAGGTTTATCAAAATGCAATAAAAAACCCTCCAGGACGGAGGGTTTTTGCATGCAAGTAAGATGAAAAAAAGGAGGGTTATTATTTTACGATAATCTTTGTTACGATGCCTTCGGAGGTTTTTACAAAATACATTCCGGTGGCGAAACTTGACGTATCGATGGTTTGTGCGTTTTTGGCACTGTAGATTAACTTTCCGGTGTTGTCAAATACTTCAATGTCGGCCATACGGTTGAAATAGACCAAACCTCTTTCTGCAGGATTCGGGAATACCACAAATGTTTTTGGGTTGTTGTTTACAAAATCCGGCGTGGAAAGCGTGGTGGCATCTACTTCAAAAATGGTGATGGTTCCACTGATTTCATTAGATACTAAAATGTATCCTGTTCCTGTTGGACTATCTGTTGGTTCAATGTAAATGATTCCTTCCGCACCTTGGTCTCCGGCATACGCTGACGTACTACGGGTGTTTTTGTAATCTACAAACGTTGGGTTATTTGGGTTGGTGATGTTATACACCATCACACCGCCAATTCTCTCTAAGGCAATGAATGCAAAAGTTTGATCAGCAATGGTGGCTAAAACCACTCCTTCCGGTTCCGGACCTTTCGCACGGCTTCTCACTTTTGGGGTGTTGCTTCCGTGGTCGGCATTAAAAATGGTTGGATAGTTAGCCGCTGTGTAGCGTTCAAAATCATCACCACTGTCAAATACAATTTGTTGTGTAGCAGTATTAAAGATAGAAAACGAACGAGCTCCCACACAGTTGATTTCTTCAAATTGAGGATCAGCATCTAAGTTTCCGTTTAAATTGGTAGCTCTAAAACGACCCAAGTTGTGCGATTGTTTTAACATTTCCGCATTCGGGAAAACCGTTGCATCCAATTGATAAGCTGCTGCTCCAACGGCAACTCTTTCTTCAAAGCCGCTGTATTCTTTTTCATCACCTTCATTGGCTGTAACCAAATAGGTTACGCCACCTACTGTATAACTTGCCATTGCATCCGGAATGTAAAAGGCTTTTACCGGCCAGTTGGCAATCAATACTTCGTTGTTGTTGTCTGAAGCATCAAAACCGTTACCCGGTAAGCTCATGTCTTTGGTTCCTAAAGCCCAAACACTAGTGTACGTATTGTTGGTTAAATTGATTTCGGCAACAGCATTGTTTTCTTGTAAGGTTACCCAAGCTTTTTGGCTGTCGGCACTCACTGTGATGTATTCCGGTTCAAAATCCTGTGATAACGTACTGGTCGATTTCAATTTACGAACTCCTGAAGCAATTAAAGTGGCTTCTTGTGCGTTGAATTGCGTGAACAATAATGTGGTTACGTTAGCTTGTGTTACGTTTGCAATACCGCCTGAAATATCAATGATACTCACAGAACCTTCCGGGTCGATGGTGTAGTTGTTATTAGGTTGTCCTTCGTTCGCGGTTAACACTTTAGTTCCATCCGGCGTAAACGTAATCATATCCGGTAAAGCACCAACGGTTACTTGTTTTAAGAATACCCCGTTAGTATCAAAAAATACTACTTTACCGTCTAAGGTTTCATCTGCATTTGGCGAGGCAACAGCAACAATTCCGTTTTTCACCGCAACACTTGTAATGCCACCATAAGGAGCCATGCTAATTGAAGTAATTAACGATGGAGCAGCAGGATTGCTGAAGTTGATAATGTCTAAGAAATTAGCAATCGCACTGGTTGCAAACAAACGTTGGCTTAATGGGTCGTGAGCCACAATTTCACAGGTACTGGTGTTGTTTCCTGATGGATCAAAACTTCCGATGTAGTTCAATTCAATTTGTTGCGAAGGCACCGGAGCCACATTGTCGTTATCAATGATATAAATGGTAGCAAATGTATCTCCTGTGATGGTTAACCCAACAGGATTTTCTAAACTCAATACGAAATATTCCGCTTGTTGTTCCACTTCGGTATCATCAATAATTGGAATCGTAATGGTTTGTGTTAACGAACTTGAACCTGTAAAGTTTAAGGTTTGCGTTGTCAATGTAAAGTCATTGGCATCAGCAGTGCTAAACGGAGCTCCTTTTACCACTAAATCAACCGATGAAACGGCAGGACTGTCTAAATTGATGATGAAGTTCAATGTCCCTGCATTTTCATTTACTTTAATAAAATTCGATGCCAATGAAACGCTGGTATTGAAACCAAAGTTGAACGTAAACGGACAAACCATAGCCACATTATCGTTGTTTTGAACATTGTCAATTACTAAAGTATAATTTGTAGCGGAAGCAAACGGTGTTCCGTAAGTTAACGTTACCGTATTGTTTAAAGCTGTAGCTGAAGTTAAATTCGCAACACCTAAATAGTTAGCCAAAGTTTCTGCAGAAGCTACATTCACGTTTTGACTGAAGGTTACTTCGATGGTGTTGTTGTTTATCACCACAGCGTTTACCACTTGAATCGTACTTGGGAAATTCCATGTTGGCCATACTTGAGGAGCTGTTCCGCCGGCTACTGCTGTCCAGTTGGCGGGGTTCAAAATAGCTGTTTTCAAGGCTTCAGGTGTTCCTGATTGTGTTCCGCTATAGAAAGCATTTACGGCATTTCCGGCTACATTTCCGGGAGTAGTACTTGTATTTAAAGCAGAAACTCCATCTACTAATCCTGCCGGAATCATGGAAAGACTTCCGCCACATGTTGTATTTGAAGCCACCCATCCGTTAGAACTAAGAGCGGTGATGTAGTTTGGCGAACCAGCTGTTCCTGTATAAACAATGACTTGGTCACCACCGGAACTCAATCCGAATCCTGAACCGGTTACAGTTCCTTTGTTGGCAAGTAAAGCTGAGGTTTGAATGGAAATCACTGACCCTGCAGTTACACATTCGTCAGGACCTAATGTCCATACAATTCCGTTCGGACATTGCGGTTGAGCATTGTTGGTATATTTTGAATCGGTTAAATTGATAAAAGTACCCGGTTCGATATCTACTAAAGTTAACAAAGCTACTTCGTCTTCGGTAGCCGTTGCGTTCATTCTGTAAGCTACAAAAACCAAATCTCCGGCTTGAAATTGGGTTTGAAGAGCAATGGTTGTAAAAGTACTGGCCACTGTTGCCAC
>JAUXNR010000223.1 GCA_030682755.1 Flavobacterium sp. | reverse complement strand
CCAACAATTGAAAAAAGAAACAAACAACCTGTGAAAATGAAATGAAATCGCATCAAAAAAAATTTAAAGTTGCAAAAATGATTATTTTGAATAAGAGGAAAAAATCTTTAACAAACTTTTACTATCCAATGAGCAAATGTTTTGTAATTCATTAACGGTGCCGTGTTCAATAAAAGTATCTTGAATTCCTAAAACGTTAATTTGCTTTTGATAATTGTTTGATGCCGCAAATTCAAGAATGGCACTGCCAAAACCTCCTGATTTTATGCCATCTTCAAGGGTAATTATTGTATTGTATTGACTTAAAATTTCATGTAATAAAACGGCGTCTAAGGGTTTTACAAAAGAAAAATCATAATGCGAAAAGTAGTCCGGTTTTTCAATTTCAAGTAAAGCCAACGTAACATTTCTTCCAATAAATCCATTGGATAAAATGGCTACTTTTGAGCCTTTTTTTAATAAAGTTGCTTTGCCAATTTCAATTTTTTGAAACGGTTGTTGCCAATCCACAATTTCTCCTCTTCCTCTCGGATACCGAATCGCAATCGGATGATTTAATCCTAATTGTGCCGTGTAAAGTATATTTCGCAATTCAATTTCATTTCTTGGCGAAAAAATAATCATATTCGGAATGCATCTTAAATACGACAAATCAAAAACGCCGTGATGTGTGGCTCCGTCTTCGCCAACCAAACCGGCTCTGTCTAAACAAAAAATAACAGGTAAATTTTGCAATGCCACATCATGAATCACTTGGTCATACGCTCGTTGCAAAAATGTAGAGTAAATATTGCAAAAAACAACCATTCCTTGTGTTGCCATTCCGGCGGATAACGTCACAGCATGTTGCTCTGCAATACCCACATCAAAAGCTCTTTCCGGAAAAGCATCCATCATAAATTTAAGCGAACTTCCCGTTGGCATAGCAGGCGTAATGCCTATAATTTTTTCGTTTTGCTGAGCCAATTCCACCAACGTTAAACCAAAAACATCTTGAAATTTGGGTGGTAAATGACTTTCTTCTTTGAGATGAATTTCCCCTGTAATTTTATCAAATTTCCCCGGAGCATGGTACTTCACTTGATCTTCTTCTGCCTTTTGTAATCCTTTTCCTTTGGTGGTGATGACGTGAAGAAACTTCGGTCCTTTCACTTTCTTCAATCGCTCTAATTCCTGAATAACTGCAAAAAGATCATGACCATCAATCGGACCCGAATAATCAAAATTCAACGATTTAATCATATTGTTCACTTTCGGATTTTTGCCCTCTTTTACAGCAGTAAGATAGTTTTTTAAAGCTCCAACACTGGGATCAATTCCAATCGCATTATCATTCAAAATTACTAATAAATTAGCATCGGTTACTCCGGCATGATTCAAACCTTCAAATGCCATTCCACTCGCAATCGAAGCATCGCCAATCACCGCAATGTGATGTTTGTTTTCGCCTTTCAATTGAGAAGCAATCGCCATTCCCAACGCCGCAGAAATAGAAGTAGAAGAATGTCCAACGCCAAACGTATCAAATTCACTTTCATTTCGTTTCGGAAAACCCGAAATGCCATTCAATTGCCGATTGGTATGAAAAATGGATTTCCTTCCGGTTAAAATTTTATGACCGTAGGCCTGATGACCCACATCCCAAACCAACAAATCTTCCGGTGTATTGAAAACATAATGGAGAGCAATTGTCAACTCCACCACACCTAAACTGGCACCCAAATGACCTTCTTTCACGGAAACAATATCAATGATAAAGTCTCGTAATTCCTGAGCCAATTGCGGCAACTGATTCACATCTAATTTGCGTAAATCACCGGGATAAGAAATATGTGAAAGTAAATTTTCAGCCATGAGACAAATGTACGAATTGAAATCGTATTTTTGTTTCTATGGAAAATCCGTTTACCCACGACTATTTTATGAAAAAAGCCCTTCAAGAAGCTGAAGTAGCTTTTGAACAAGGCGAAGTTCCCGTAGGTGCCGTAATTGTTGTTGCCGATAAAATTATTGCACGAACCCATAACTTAACTGAATTGCTCAATGACGTTACCGCTCACGCAGAAATGCAAGCTATTACAGCGGGAGCTAATTTCTTGGGCGGTAAATATTTAAAAGACTGCACGTTATATGTTACTCTTGAGCCGTGTCAAATGTGTGCCGGTGCTTTGTATTGGAGTCAGATTTCAAAAATTGTATTTGGTGCTCGTGATGAAAACAGAGGTTTTATAAAAATGGGAACAAAATTGCACCCAAAGACTGAAGTAATTCAAGGTGTTTTGGAGCAACAATGCAGCGAATTAATGCTGCGGTTTTTCGCCTCGAAACGGAAATAATTTATTCCAAAAATTCCTCTTAAATTATTCTTACATTTAACACAATATTTGGAATACTTTTTGTGTTATTGCAATTAGATACACCACACTTTTTCGTTCCACTTTTAAATCTTAATGAACAATGTCAATCAAACGTTTGATGCAACTCCTTGTTACTGTTATTGTGCTACACTCTTGTGGCAAAAAAGAATCTACAGAAGATTTTAATTCTGATTTTTCATTGTTCAAAGATTACATACAGTCCTTTAGTTCGGGACTTTTATCTAGTAAAAGTGATATTCGTGTAGTTTTTACTTTTGATAAAAACGAATGGGCTGCCAATCAGGAAGTGAACCAAAGTCTTTTTGAAATTTCTCCTTCTGTCAAAGGGAAAGTAGTGGCTCTTTCCAGTAATACGCTTGCTTTTGTACCGGAACAAAGCTTAAAGCAAAATACAGAGTATCGAATCAAGTTGAAACTTTCCAAAATCATTAAGACTACTGAAAATCTTTCGGAGTTTAAATTTTCTGTGAAAACGTTGAAACAGGATTTTTCAATTTCAACATTGGATTTACAGTCGTATAGCAAGGAATGGCAATTTTTAAATGCTGTAATTCAAACCAGCGATCATTTGGATTTTGAAACAGCTAAAAAGTTGGTTGAGGTAGATCAAAACGGAAAAAAACTCAAACTTAGATTTGACAAAGAGATGAGTTCTTCCACAGAGTTTAAATTTGTCATTGACAGCATCAAACGTGAAATTGAAGACAGCACTATCAAAATTTCATGGAATGGAAATCCTTATGATATTGACGAAAAAGGAAGTATGGATTTTGATATTCCTGGTAAAAATAATTTTAAAATAATTGGAGCAGAAGTTGCCGATGAAAACAATCAAACGTTACACATCAATTTTTCTGATCCTATCAAAAAAGGACAGGATTTGTCAGGATTGGTAACCGTTGAAACCGCCAGTAATCCAAAGTTTGCCATTCAAGGTAATGTACTGAAAGTATTTTTTTCAGAATCCTTAAAAGGCGATTTGCTTTTGGAAGTCTTTCAAGGCATTCAAAGTGAAGACGGCTATAAAATGAAAAACAATTATGCAGAGAAAGTTTCTTTCAACCAACTGAAACCGGGCATTCGGTTTATTAAGAACGGAACCATTTTGCCAAGTTCTAATAATTTGAAAATAAATTTTGAAGCGGCCAACCTAAAAGCTGTTGACGTAAAAGTGTATAAGATTTACAAAAACAATATTCTTCAGTTTTTGCAGGATAATAATTTAAATGGCAAGCGAGAATTACGAAAAGTTGCAGCTCCTGTAGCCAAGAAAACCATTAACTTACAAGAGAAAAAATTATCCAATTACAGCAAATGGAATGCTTTTGCATTGGATTTGGCAAAAATTATCAATCCGGAACCGGGAGCCATTTATCGGGTTGAATTATCGTTCAAAAAAACGTATTCACTTTATAAATGCGAGCAGGCTTCATCTCAAACCGACGAATCAGATAATGAAGATGAAGATGAAGTTCGTTCTGTGGATGAAGATTATTATGATTATTATTGGTATGATGATTATGAATGGCAAGACCGACAAGATGCTTGTTCAGACTCTTATTACAGACGCGGCCCCATCGGAATGAATGTTTTGGCAAGTGATTTAGGCGTTATTGCCAAAAGAGGCGAGAACGGTTCTTATTTTGTTGCAGTGAATAATATTGTGACCACAAGTCCGGTTTCAGGAGCAACAGTAGATTTTTATGATTATCAGCAACAAAAATTGGCTTCTGCTAAAACCGGAAGTGAAGGAACCGTTTCAGTTGCTATTGAAAAATATGCTTATTTCGCAATTGTATCAAAAGACAATCAAGCCACATATGTGAAATTAGACGATGGCTATTCGTTGTCTGTCAGCAACTTTGATGTTTCAGGCGAAAAATTACAGAAAGGCTTGAAAGGATATGTGTATGGCGAACGTGGCGTTTGGCGTCCCGGCGATACCTTATTCATCGGATTCATACTAAATGATATGGCAAATAAATTGGAAAAATCTCATC
>JAUXNR010000211.1 GCA_030682755.1 Flavobacterium sp. | reverse complement strand
GCTCTCTTGTTTTCTGTTCATAATTTCAAAAATTAAATTAATATAATAGACTTGGGGTCCAACACCACTTTGGTGCATGACAAATGTATAAACAAAAAATTAACAAATAAAAACACATGCTTTTTTACAAAACCTTGATTTTGAAGATTTTGCAGAAAAATGCAATTTTCACATATAATTTCTTATAAAAACAAAAATATTTGTAAGAATGTTAACAAAATAATCGACGAACGGTAAACATTTTTATGGCGTTTTTCTGCACAAAAAGCATAAAGCCTTCAAAATCAACCCCTAAAACCATCAAAATTGTTCGACATAAAACACCAAAAACGTCACGTTCTTACAATTTTATGCATTTAATCGTTAAAAACAACCATTCATCGGCAATAAAATACCCACCCTCTTTTGTGTCATTGCGAGCGATGTCGAAGACGAGATAGCAAACTCCTGCAAAGCAGGCAGTCTGTCATTGCGAGCAACGTCAAAGACGAAATTTTATCCCGCCTCGGCACACGCTGTGTCATCCCGACGCAAGGAGGGATCCCATAATCCAAATCACCACAGTCTGTCATTGCGAGCGACGTCAAAGACTAGATTTTATCTCGCCTCGGCGGAAGCAATCTCCTGCTAAGCAGGTAGTTTGTCATTGTGAAAGATGTCTAAGAAGTAATACTATGAATTTATTTGCTGCGAAGTCGCAGACGCAAAGCAGAGGTTACACTTCAAATAGCGGAATATTTTTAATAAATACTAAATAGTATTTGTTTTAACAATTCCATGTACATAATATTCTTCTGTGTCTTTATACGCACCTATGAATAAAATAATATCTTCTTTCAATTCAATATTCTTTTCAGATAATAACTCTCTTGGAATATGAAATAGTACTTCGTCATCATTTGACTGAAATATACCAAATTCATTTTCATAGCCTATAATTCTTCCTTGTGACCAACTTACTGATTCATCTTCATCTTTACTATCCATATTTATATCTTTTATTTATATTTTTCATAATGCTTGTATAAACTGATATACATTCCTGACCCGCAATGAATCCCGACGTTGCGGAACATAAATTTAACTAAAATAACTAAAATTCACTACTAGCTTTTTTTTAATAATTTACATCATAAAATACCGCAAACTCGTGAGATATTTGCGGAGCAATTCATGGGAAATCTTTGTTAGAACACTTTGCGGAGGAGATTTGTGAGGTCACTTAGTTTAAATTTAATTTTTATATAACAAATCAACTTGTATCAAT
>JAUXNR010000136.1 GCA_030682755.1 Flavobacterium sp. | reverse complement strand
ATTGATTGATTATACTTTTGTATATACCTTTACTTTTGCTTTTATTTTTGCTTTTGGAGAACCTAATGAAGAGGGTGGCTCTTCCGTTACGGGTTTTTTGGCATTGGTGCCAACATTATTTTGGTTTGTTTTCATTGTGCTTCTTGAAACTTTTTACGGAGCAACTGTTGGAAACTCACTGCTGAATTTGAAGCCCAAATCTTTAACGAGTTCTTCCGGAACGCTATCTTTTGGTCAATCCATCAAAAGACATTTACTGGATCCGATTGATATGTTTCCTTTTGGATTAATTGGTGTTATCTTAATCAAGAACACAGAAAAGAACCAACGACTGGGTGATATTTGGGCAAAAACTATTGTGGTTTCTACAAAAAGAACAGCGTCTAACAATTGTTAAAATTTTGTGTTATCTGATTTATGTCGTTCTGTTTATCTATTTTTAAACCTTAATACCACAAAAACAAAATACGCCCTTGTCTTTAACCCACTCTAAAAAGGTTATCTCTTTGCGTTACTTTTTACTACTACTGTTGTTTGTTAGTGGTTTAAAAAGCTATTCTCAGTTTGTAATTACGCAAAACAATTCGTGCTTGTTGCACAACTCCCCAAATATACCAAAAAAATCTTGCAAAAAAGATTCACTTTTTGTAATTTTAGTCATGCAAGGAAAAAAAGAACTCACCCCAAAAATGCTCTACCAAGTTCATTTACAGGACTTGATTCCAGAGCACAATTTCTACCGATTGTTAGATAAAACCATTGACTTTCGGTTTTTATACAAAGCTACACAAGACTATTATGGAGACGAAGGACAAGAAAGCATTGACCCTGTTGTATTCTTCAAAATCTGTTTGGTTGGTTATTTGAACAACATCAATTCGGATCGAAAACTCATTGAATATTGTTCCAATTGTTTGGATATTCGTTTGTTTATTCGGTATGATATTGATGAGATGTTACCTTGGCACAGCACCATCAGCCGAACACGTCAATTGTATGGAGAAGAAGTATTTATGGAACTCTTCAAGAAAGTACTTTCGCTTTGTGTAGAAAAAGGAATGGTTCGTGGCAAACGCCAAGCGGTTGACAGTGCTTTTATCAAAGCCAATGCTTCGATGGATAGCTTGGTAGAAAAAGAAGTGTTAGACGATGTTGATTATTATGCCCAAGAACTCAATGAAAACAGCGAATATAAAGCCTGCACTGAGCGAAGTCGAAGTGTAAGCCAGACACGTAAAAAGCTCGTTGACCAACACCACGATTGGAAAACAGAAACCTATAAAGGCCAACCCAAGGGAAGTACCAAAGGCGACAGAAAAGACGAAAACGGCAACTTAATCCGACCCAAATATGTATCTAATCACACACATTACAGTCCAACTGATCCTGATGCCAGAGTGAGTGTAAAGCCCGGCAAAGCTCGCCAACTCAATTACTTTGGGCAACTTGCCGTAGACGACCAACACCATGTGATCACCGGAGCCTGTGCTGATTTTGCCGACAAACGCGACAGCCAGTGTTTAGAACAAATAGTAGAATTAACCAAATCAAATTTAGAAGAAAACCAATTAGAACTAGGCGAAGTATTGGCCGATGCAGGCTACAGTAGTGGCGAAGCCTTAAAATACCTAAACGATAACAAAATCAATGCATGGATGCCCAACTTTGGACAATACGTTCCTGAGAGAGAAGGCTTTGTATACAACAAAGCAGACAACTATTACCAATGCACCAAAGAAGGTGGTAATCAAGCCAAACTACTTTTTAAAGGCGAGAAAACTGACCCCAGAGGCTACACTAAACGCACCTACCGAAGCAGCGAGAGTGATTGTAAAAAATGTCCGCTTCGAGAACAATGTTGTGGAGTGAAAACCAAATTCAAGAAAATAGACGACAGCATCCACAAAGAACTTTATGACAAGATGCACCAAAAGCTCACTCAAAACCCCGAGTATGCCAAACGAATGACTAAAATACGTAGCAAAACCGTAGAACCAGTTTTGGGAACGCTCATCAACTTTACCAACATGAAGCGTGTCAACACGCGAGGCATACAACAAGCCAACAAACATGTTTTGATGGCAGCATTGACTTACAATTTGAAGAAATACCTCAAGTTTATATCCAAAAAACCAAACAGTATAGCCCAAGTTGTGTCGATAGAACAAGAAAAGCTATCAATAGGATTAAAAACCGTTATTTTAAACGTAAAAAGCATCTTTTTAAGCCTTTCTTTTTTTAGAAACACCAACTTCATCCAAAAAACAAACCTCGCTTAGAAAGCACTAAACGAGGTTGTTTTTTATAATTATTTTGAAAATTTAGTTTTTTGAAAGGGTTGTGCAACAGTTACAATTCGTTTGATGAAGTTTCGCTTCATCCGTATGCTTCGCTTTTAAGAGCCGGAGATGAAGTGTTGACTTTGGAAGATGTGCAACAACGTGATGCCAGTCAATTTGAATCGCTACCTAATAGTGCCACAGATTTAGGTTTTACGAATAATCATTATTGGTTGCGGTTTTCAATTCAAAATGCTACTTCGGCTGAACAGGTTTTATTTTTAGAGGCTTGTCGTCCGATTGTGGATGTAGCCACTTTATATGAACTTTCTTCTGGCAGTGTTGTATCTAAACAGTTAAGTGGTGATGCAATTCCCTTCAAGCAACGAAGTTTTGAAAACAGGAAAGTTATTTTTAAACTTGCTTTGAAACCCAACACTACACTTGATTATTACCTTCATTTAAAGAGTGATGGTGAGGTAATAAATGCGGGTTTGATGCTTCGCACCTTTGAAAACTTAATGGGGAGTGAAGCTTTTGAGCAGCTTATATTCGGTATATTTTATGGTATTTTATTGATTGCAGGTATTATTTACTTGTTTTTCTTTTTTGCATTAGGCGAACGCAGTTTTTTATATTACAGTTTGTATGTATTGTTTATTGGCATGCTCCAGTTTTCGTTAGACGGTTTGTTTTATCAGTTTATAACGCCGCAGTCCGGTTGGTTGTCTTTGAACGCGGTTATTTTATCGGCTTGTATTGCCAATTTCTTTTTAGGGCGTTATGCCC
>JAUXNR010000133.1 GCA_030682755.1 Flavobacterium sp. | reverse complement strand
GCCAATTTTCGTTTTTCAGTTTTTTTATTTTTGAATGGTTTGTGTCAACAAAAGCTACGGTTTCCAACATAAATTCATAAGTAACGGTCACTCGGTCTGCATATTTTTTCAACATGTGAGTTTCCGGCATATAACCAATTGTGCCAAAAAGTGAGGTATAGCCTGTGGAATATCTGGGCAAGTCCATCATTTGACTAAAACCTTTTTCCGGAGTTGCTCCATATACCGTTACATAAGGCACACTTTCAATCTTTTTCTTTTTTAAAGAAGCCATTACTGAAGGTGTCATTTCGTTTTGTAAAAAAGCTCCGATTTCAGTACCCAATTTTTGATGTTGGGTTTGTATATACGTAAAAACATACTGATAATCAGCACCATTGCTAACGTGGTTGTCAATGAAAACTTCAGGATTCACTTTATGAAAAATTTCTGCAAAACTTCTAGCGTTTTTGGTGTCACTTTTTACAAAATCTCTGTTTAAATCATAGTTTCTCGCATTACCTCTAAAACCATAGGCTTCTGGGCCGTTTTGATTGGCTCTTGAATAAGAGTTTCTGTTCAAAGTGCCACCAATATTATAAGCCGGAATAAATGCAATAATAGTGTTTTTTGGAATCTTTACTTTGCCTACTGCTAAATCTCTAAGATAGAGTAACGACGCGTCATTCCCGTCAGGTTCACCGGGATGAATGGAATTATTAATCAATATTTTACTCTTACTGGTTTTATCCAATTCAAATTTTTTATCCATATCAAAAAGCACCAAATGCAAAGGTTCTCCGGAATCGGTTAAACCCATTTCAATCATTTTTACAGTCTCATATTGTTTGTCCAAGAGTTGATAAAAAGCAATCAATTCTTCATAAGAGGCCGTTTGATTACCATTTCCTTTTTCATAAGGGGTTAGCAGTGACGGAGTAGTTTGACTAAAAGAAAAAACAGAAAACAACAGAAAAAGTTTTACAAATCGCATAACGAGGTTTTAGATGATTTCAAAAGTAAAAAAACTTTTCGAACTTATACATAACAGGTAAAAGTCAAAATCCAAAAATCTAATAATCCAATAATCTAAAAATCCCAACTCCAAACTCCCAACTTAAATTCATTATTTCATCTATCTTTGCAAAATGTACACAAATCCACATTCCACCAATTTACTTTTGAATTTAGGCATTGAAAGCTTAAATGAAATGCAAGAAACAGCTCAGGAAACCATTTTAAATGATGCCAATGTTCTGCTACTTTCGCCAACAGGTTCAGGAAAAACACTTGCTTTTTTGTTGCCCATTTTTCAACTATTGGAATCAGAAATCACCGGCGTTCAATGTTTAATTTTGGTTCCGTCTCGTGAATTGGGATTGCAAATTGAAAGTGTTTGGAAAAAAATGGGAACAGACTATAAAGTAAATGTTTGTTATGGTGGTCATTCCATTGATACAGAAATTAAAAACTTATCCAATCCTCCCGCTGTTTTAATTGGAACTCCCGGAAGAATTGCAGACCATATAGAAAGAGAAACGTTTAAATTAGACACCATCCAAACCTTAGTTTTAGACGAATTTGATAAATCCTTGCAATTGGGTTTTCACGAACAAATGTCGTTTATCATTTCCAGGTTAACCAAATTGAACAAACGCATTTTGGTTTCGGCAACGGCTGGAATTGAAATTCCAAAATATACCAAAGTAATGCATCCAACGGTTCTGGATTTTATTCCAACCGAAGAAGAGAATTTGAATCTTTCGTTAAAAATGGTTGTTTCTAAGGAAAAAGATAAAATCAAT
>JAUXNR010000126.1 GCA_030682755.1 Flavobacterium sp. | reverse complement strand
GAACAACCTGAAGAGAGTATCGAAATTATTGAAGAAGTTACAACAGCTATAGCTGAAAATATTGAACCTGAAAATCTAATTCAAAAAGAGGAAGAAAAAATTGAAGACAAATTAGAAATCGGGAAGCCTATTACATTTTCACAAAAAGAGAAGCATTCTTTTGAAGAATGGTTGCAAATTACACGAATTCAACCCATAGATAGAACTTCAAATTCAAATGAAAAAGCTGTTTTAAACATGGAACAAGTTGAAAAACCCAAAACTGAAGACAATTCAAAAAAGAAAAAAATTGAACTTATTGACAAGTTTATAGAATCAAACCCAAAAATAACTCCAGCAAGAGAAGTTACTGAAAAGCCTGTAATTACTACAGAAAGCAGTGATTCTTCACAATTAATGACTGAAACTTTAGCACGAGTATATTTGGAACAAAAAAAATATCAAAAGGCAATTCAAGCATACGAAATATTAATTTTGAAATATCCAGAAAAAAGTATTTTCTTTGCAGACCGAATTAAGGACATAAAAATTTTACAACAAAATAATCAATAACAATGAGTTTCTCTATTTTCTTATTTTTAATAACAGTAGTTTGTGTTTTACTTATCATAGTTATCATGGTACAAAACCCTAAAGGTGGAGGTCTTTCATCATCATTTGGAGGAACACAACAATTAGGTGGCGTACAAAAAACAACAGACTTTTTAGATAAAAGTACTTGGACACTTGGAATAATTTTAATTGTTTTAATCTTATTATCCAGTTTAAGTGATTTTGGTCAAACCAATACCATTACAATTGATAAAGGCGTTTCTGCTCCGGTTCAAGCTGCTCCGGTTCAAGAGCCTGTTACTCCGATGGCAACTCCAACTGAAGGTGAGCCAAGTTCTGAAGCAAATCAATAATTATAAAGTATAATTACAATTAATCCCGATTATTTCGGGATTTTTTTTTGTCAAAAAACAGCATGAAATAATGTCAGTTTTATATGAAGTGGCATAATTTCTGACTGTTAGGAAAACAACAAATTTAATTAAATAAAAAAATATATTTTATGTCAGTAAACATTAAACCCCTTTCAGATCGTGTTTTAGTGGAACCGGCTGCCGCCGAAACTACCACTGCATCAGGAATCATTATTCCAGACACTGCCAAAGAAAAACCACAAAAAGGAATTGTTGTAGCTGTTGGTAATGGTAAAAAAGATCACACCATGACAGTTAAAGTTGGCGATACTGTTTTATATGGCAAATATGCCGGAACTGAATTAAAACTAGAAGGCAAAGATTACCTCATTATGCGTGAGGATGATATTCTTGCTATCGTATAATTAGATAATAGAATTTAAAAACAACAAACAATTTAAATAGTTTATAAAAATGGCAAAAGATATAAAATTCGACATTGAAGCACGCGACGGTTTAAAACGTGGTGTTGATGCATTGGCAAACGCTGTAAAAGTAACTTTAGGACCAAAAGGTCGAAATGTAACCATCAGCAAATCATTTGGTGGCCCAACAGTAACCAAAGATGGTGTAACGGTTGCCAAAGAGGTTGAATTGAAAGATCCATTGGAAAATATGGGTGCTCAAATGGTAAAAGAAGTTGCCTCAAAAACCAATGATTTAGCCGGAGACGGAACAACCACTGCAACCGTTTTAGCTCAAGCCATCGTAAAAGAAGGTTTGAAAAACGTAGCTGCCGGAGCAAACCCAATGGATTTAAAAAGAGGAATTGACAAAGCGGTTGAAGCAATTGTTGCTGATTTAGGCAAACAAGCCAAAGAAGTAGGAAGTTCAACCGAAAAAATCAAACAAGTAGCTTCGATTTCTGCGAACAATGATGAAGTAATTGGTGAATTAATCGCAACTGCTTTTGGAAAAGTGGGCAAAGAAGGTGTTATTACTGTTGAAGAAGCAAAAGGAACTGATACGTATGTGGATGTGGTAGAAGGTATGCAATTTGACAGAGGTTACTTATCGCCTTACTTTGTGACCAATCCTGAAAAAATGAATGTGGAATTAGAAAATCCATACATTTTATTATATGATAAAAAAGTTTCTTCATTAAAAGAATTACTTCCGGTTTTAGAGCCAGTTGCTCAATCAGGAAAACCATTATTGATTATTGCAGAAGATGTGGACGGAGAAGCTCTTTCAACATTGGTTGTAAACAAATTACGTGGAGCATTAAAAATTGCTGCTGTAAAAGCTCCAGGTTTTGGTGACAGAAGAAAAGCGATGTTAGAAGATATCGCTATCTTAACCGGAGGAACTGTAATTGCAGAAGAAAGTGGTTATACGTTAGAAAATGCAACTTTAGAAATGTTAGGAACAGCCGAAAAAGTTTCTATCGACAAAGACAATACAACCATCGTAAATGGAGCCGGAAATGGTGATTTAATTAAAAATCGTGTGAACCAAATCAAAGCTCAGATGGAAACCACTACTTCTGATTATGACCGTGAGAAATTGCAAGAGCGTTTGGCAAAATTAGCCGGAGGTGTTGCGGTTCTTTATGTTGGTGCTGCTTCTGAAGTAGAAATGAAAGAGAAAAAAGACAGAGTTGATGATGCTTTACACGCAACCAGAGCTGCTGTTGAAGAAGGAATTGTTGCCGGTGGTGGTGTCGCTTTATTGAGAGCTAAAAACGTTTTAGCCTCTTTAAAAGCAGATAACGCTGATGAAGCAACCGGAATTCAAATTGTTTCCCGTGCGGTAGAATCGCCATTAAGAACTATCGTTGAAAACGCTGGTTTAGAAGGTTCTGTTGTAGTTGCAAAAGTAGCTGAAGGAAAAGGTGATTTTGGATACAATGCCAAAACCGACGAATATGTAGATATGCTAAAAGCAGGAATCATTGACCCGAAAAAAGTAACTCGTGTGGCTTTGGAAAATGCTGCTTCTGTTGCCGGAATGATTTTAACTACAGAATGTGCTTTAGTTGAAATAAAAGAAGAAAACGCCGGTGGTGGAATGCCAATGGGCGGTGGAATGCCGGGGATGATGTAATAAATTAGTGATTAGTTACTAGTAATTAGTGATTAGCCTAATCTCAAAATAAAAAATCCGTCTCGAAGAAATTCTCGACGGATTTTTGCTTTTTATTAAATGCTCAAATTCTGCAATATTGAAAATGAAAGTGTATGATTCATTAAATCGGGACCACTGCTTAAATTTAAATAATGATTCATATAACCTAATTCAATTCGGGTTTGTTCTTTGAAGTGAATTCCTAAACCTGTAAAAAATCGATTTTGATCAAAGAATTTGGGATTGATTTTATTCTTACCAACATTCAAAAAAACTTCTGATTGAATGACTCCATATAACGTATTAGTAGAATTTTTGAAATTAGTAAAATGAATTAAATTTCTGTTTAAATAGCGAAATCGATTTTGATAATGAGTTGCAACAACTTCGGTATTTTGATTAACTACTCCTAATCTGTCCACAAATCGCTGTTCTATCCGAATTCGATGATTCATTAGATTTTTATCTTCCTTCCATTTATGATTATAAACCAATTGTTGCCAAATCCTATTTTCACCAAAATAATCATCAAATGTTGGACTGTACGTGTTTATTAAACCATATCCTAAAGCCAAATTCAATTTTAAATTAACATGATAAATTCCACCAAATCTAAATAAATTTTGACGCGTATAATTCAAATTATCATCCAATCGAAACTGAGCTTCTGCATGAATTCCGATTTTTTCAGCAATTTTAATTTGACCAACATATGCAAACCAATTGGCTTGGTCTTCATTTTTGTTCTGAGCATTTACATTAGTTAAATAACCAAAAAAAATAATCAGAACCAACCTCTTTATAATCCAATTCATCTCCAAAATTCAGTCACTTTAAAATTATTTATTGTTTTCTCTCATATTGACAACATCCGTGAAGGTCATTGTAAACTTCATCATTTGCTTTTACTTTATCTGTATCGTGACCCACTTTTGCAATGGCTTCGTGCACTTGATTTATAGATACTTTATTTTCATCCAAAACTAAATGCAAATCTTGATGATCAATGTGCCAAACAGCAGACTTTACTCCTTTGACAGACAAGGCGGCTTTTTCGATACGTTTTTTACACATATCACAGTTTCCATTGACTTCAATATCGTATTTTGCATTTTTGTTTTTCTTTTCTTGAGCCTGAACTGAAATTCCCATCAAAGAAATCATCAATAGTAAAACTATATTTTTCATATATTTTTGATTTTTGAAATTGTTATTGTTTGTTATTGAATTTTAAACCGTAAACCTGCATAATACATCGCCCCAAAAACCGGAGCATACACCATTGAACTATCAAAATACGCACCAAAAGGGTCATTACTTCCTAAAATAGCATTTTTTTGTTGGTAATTGCCAAAATTTTCAGCACCAACATAGATTTCGAAAGTTCTTGAAAACGTTTTGGTTACTTGGGCATTCATCACTGAAAAAGGATTTGTAAATTCTTTTAAACGATATTCCTCAGGATTGGATTGCGTTCTTGGTAAACGTTGTTTTCCCATCCAATTATAAGTAAAATCAAATTTCCATTGTTGCCCGTTATCTTTAACATGTGTTTCATAAGCAATGTTTGTAAAAAAACGATGCTTGGCTTGCAAAGGCCTTTCAACTAAACCAATGGTGTAATCGGTTTGAACATCATAATATTTATAAGCTGTTCTAATATTGAAATGTTGTGAAATTTGATAACTCAAATCTACTTGCAAACTATTGGCAAATGATTTTCCGTCAAGGTTATAAAAAAGTACTTGTTGCGGACTATTATCCACATCCACAATAGCTTGGTTTTGAAAATCGGTTCGATAAAAATCTACTGAAAATTCAGCTTCTTTTCCAAAAACTTTAAATCCTTGTAAAAAACTAAAGCCATAATTCCATGCAATTTCAGCATCTAAACCATATATTTTACCACCTGTGTCCAAAATTTGAAATTGACGAGATGATGCAAAAAGTTGTTGGTTTTCGGCAAAAATATTGGCACTTCTTTTTCCTCTTCCGGCAGAAACTCTAAAAGTTGTTTTTTCAAAAGGTTTGTAACGCAAATGAGCTCTTGGTGTTACAAAAACTCCTAAACGATTGTGGTAATCAATTCTTCCTCCCAAAACATAACTCAAATCGTCATCATTGCAATACGTATATTCAAAAAAAGTTCCTATGGAATTGTCAATTCTACTAAAATCGGTTGTATTCACCAATTCGCTAAATTGATCATACGTA
>JAUXNR010000113.1 GCA_030682755.1 Flavobacterium sp. | reverse complement strand
CGGAGTAACCAATTATTTCATTATTGTCATTTCGTCTAATTGAAATTTTTAGTGATATCCATACAATCTCACCATTCTTTTTATAAATCGGAAATTCAATTAATGATTGATCTTTGAGATTTTTAATTTCTTCGGAATAATAGGTAATAATTTTGTTTTTATAGTCTTCATGAATTAATTCACCAAAATAAATTTCTTTCAATTCCTCAATATCATAACCCAACAATTCGCAAGTAAAACTATTGATGTAAATGAATTTACCATCAGAATCTGTTTCAAAAATTAAGTCTCTGGCTGATTCAATTAAGTTTTGGTATTGATTTTCAAGATTGATTTTTTCTGTGACATCATGACCAATTCCAACAAATAAATTTTCGCCAAATTGTTTGTCAACCCATTGAATATATTTATAATCACCGTTTTTACATTTTAATTTTCGGGTATACAAACGGTCTCTTACAAAAGTTGAATGATAATCTTCCCCTATAAACTCCGGGTCTTCGGTTAATTCCCAAAATTTCATTCCCAAAACTTCCTCGTTTGAATAGCCGAGGATACTTGAAATAGTTTCACTACAAAAAATTACATTACCGGCCTTTTCAGTTGCAATAATTAATGAATTTCCTTTGTTTACAATTTCATTGGTAAATAAAAACTTGTCTTTTCTTTTAATGGAAGACAAAAAACGAGTATAATTAATGGATAATATTACTAGGCTAAATACAACAATGGTAATTGTTATTTGTTGAGGTAAGAAATTAAACAAATAACCAAAAATGATAACAATGGTTGCTATGAAAACATAAATCAGATAATGATAGAAATTTTTAAATACAATATATGCCAAAAATAAAGTAACTAAAAAGCCGCTAAAGGTTACAATCTCAAACTCTCTAATGAAAAGATTTCTTAAAAGAGAATAGTTAAAAATTATAAAACCGATTATGAAAATTTTATAAATATGTTTGTCAATCCACCGTATCTTTAAACTTAAAAAGTAAATAATTAATAGTGCTATGCCCGTTAAACAACTTTGAAAAAAAATGGAATGGCTTCTGATTTCAAATACTTCAAAGAAGAAATCGGCAAAAGGAATTATGATTCCTAAAAACAGGAAATACATTTTGTAATGTTCCTTATTTAAGTAATTCTCAGAATAATGGCTTAAAATTGTTTTATTAAAGGAAATTATTTTTAAGTATATCAAATAAAAAAATAAGCAAAAAAAGCAAAATATTAAAACAATCACCCACCATTTTTCTAAAAATAAATTTAGAAATAATGGAGTTGTATTTTTTTCAGAAAAAAACACTATTAATAAATTATTGAAACTTAAATTGAGATTAAATTTAAAAACAACCAAAGTAAAATAGTCTAATAAATGTTGCATTGAGTTTACTATTGAAATAGGATTTGAAAGTAAGAAATCTAAAAATTTCTTGTTGTTTTTGAGTAGTTAATCTTTTCCTATTTCATCAGTTTCATCTTCCAATAGAAAAATGGAATCATAAATAGAATAAATCATGGAATAATAAAATGGTAAAGTAAAAAATATTCCTATGCAAAATCCAATTAATCCTACCATGCTAGCAATAATTGAAACGATTAGTAATCCTAACAAAATTAAGGGTTGTTTTAAAACCAATTGAATGCTATAATGAATAGCATCTGTTCCTTTTACATCTGCAAATATTATCAAAGGGATGGTCAAAAATGTAAAAAAGCTAACGATATATGTAAATAAAGCACCATAAAACATCACAGAATTATATTCTAAAATGCTATTAACGCCAATTCCGATAAATGTAATCAAAAAACTTGCGATAAAAAGCTGTAAAAAGTGATGTGATTTGTAATAATCAAAAGCATTTGAAATGGAAAAGGGTTGGTTTTTTTCTGCCAGATGTGCAATTTTAAAAAAACCAGCTGTTAACGGACTTGCTAAGCCGGATATAAAACTAACTCCTAAAACATAAACAATCAAGTTTTCAAGAGATAATGCTGCGGGAGCCATTTCCATCGCAAGAGACTCAAGATCTTCAAGATTTAAAAACATAGCACCAATTGAAAAACCTATGATGACAGCAATAATTGTAATCAATATGAATAATAAACCTGCTGTTAACGCTATTTTTTTATAATTATTAAATGCTTTTTCCAATAATGAACTAAAATCAAGTTCATAGCCATTTTCTAAAATTTTTTCAAGTTGGGTATTATTTTGATTCATAATTTAATAGGTTGAATTTAGGACAGCCAAGATATGACTTTTTTAATAAAATTTAATTTTTTCTTATAGGGTGCATATCGGATAGGAACATCGCCCCAATTTGGTTTTTTTACGATAGCTTTTTTGTGTGAAAAGGTATCAAAACCAAGTTTGCCATGATAAGCTCCAATGCCGCTATGACCAACACCACCAAATGGTAGACGTTTATTGGCAAAATGAACCATACAGTCATTAATACAACCACCTCCAAATGAAAATTGAGTAATCATTTTTTCTGCAAAAATGGTATTGTTAGAAAAGACATAAAGTGCCAATGGCTTTTCAAATTGTTTAATGATTGAAACGAGTTCATGTTCATTAGAATAGGAAATGATTGGTAATAGTGGTCCAAAAATTTCGTTTTTCATGACTGCACTATTTAATTCAGGTTCATCAATCAAGGTTGGACTTATGTAATTGTCAGTATCTGAAGAAATTCCTCCATAAATCACTTTTGAAGGATCAATCATTTGTTTTAAGCGTTCTTTGTTTTTGGAATTTATAATTCTGGCAAAATCAGGGGAAAGTTCTGGATTTTCACCATATGCTGCTTCAATTTCTTTTTTTAGAATTTCAACAAAATCAAATTTTTCTTTGGCTTGAATTAAAATATAATCCGGAGCAATACAGGTTTGTCCTGCATTGACAAATTTCCCCCATACGATTCTCTTGGCGGCAACTTTTAAATTGGCTCCTTCATCAATTATACAAGGATTTTTTCCGCCTAATTCCAAAGTTGTTGGAGTCAAATTTTTAGCAGCAGCTTGTGCCACAATTTTTCCAACAGTAACACTTCCCGTAAAAAAAATGTAATCCCATCTTTTTTCAAGTAAAGATTGTGTGAATTCTGCTCCTCCGTGAACTACAACTACTTGTTTTACATCAAAAACTTCTTCAATGATTTTTGTAATGATTTGAGCCGTTTGAAAAGTCAATTCAGAGGGCTTCAAAACCACAGTATTTCCGGCAGCGACAGCAGCTATTAATGGGCTCAATGCCAATTGAAACGGATAATTCCAAGGTGCAATAATCAAAACCCTTCCGTAAGGTTCAGAATAAATAAAATCAGATGATGGAAACGTCATTATTGAAGGCCAAACGCGTTTTGGTTTTGCCCACTTTTCAATATTTGAAATGGTATATTTCAAATCTGAAATGACATAATTGATTTCAGTTAAAAAAGTCTCGAAAGGTGGTTTCTTGAAATCTTTTAAGAGAGCGTCAATTATATCATCTTCATGTTTTTTTATTGAAACTAATAATTTTTTTAAAAGTAATTTTCTTTTTTCAACAGGAATAATTGAGCTCATTTTCTCTTCAATTGAATGATTTCAAATATAGGGAGAAAAATTAACTTTTACCAATTCCAAAACGAAATCCAAAATAAAAATCAGCGTGTTTACTATCGTTTATAAGTGTGGTAATCACTGAGCCTGAACCTATGAAAAAGCCGCCGGCTCTGAAACCAATTCCGCCATTAAAACCTGAAATTTCATTTTGAGTCCAAGGTGAAAATACTTCAAAATGTTTTAACGAAAATCGTGGTGTAACCGTAAATGTATTTTGGGTTGTAATTTGATCATTTGAGCTGTCATTGTTTAATTTTTGTTGTAAAAAAAGAGAAACATATAAAGTTGGAATTACTCTTAAATCTGCATAAGCGTTTAAAACGGTTGGTAATTTTGTTTTAAAATCTCTATTGGAAGAAGTAGCGGTTAAAAATCCGCTGTCCAATAAAATTTGCTCCACTTCTTGCAAACTGTCAACACCATTAAATTGACTTAAATCTAAACTTTCATTTCCTTGAATAACTAGGGAATAGTTTGTAGAAGAATTGTTATCATCTTTAAATGTCATGCTTCCAATATTTCTTACTGACAAACCGGAATTGAATTTATATCCTTTATCAGGATCAGCATCTTTGATTAAAAAATTAGCACCAAAATCAGCACCAATTCCATTTAATCCGCCAAAAACAGATTCAGAATAATTATCAAAATCAGTGAAACTGTTTCCTAAATTACCGGAATAAGCAATGTTTAAATTAGCATTGGTATTAGAAAGAAATGAACTACCTGCAACTGTTGTAATGGTTCCGTTCATTTTATCAGCACCAAAATTGGCATAAGAACCCGGGAATAATAATTTGATAGTGGCACCACCATTTAATTTGTAATTTTCTGTTTCCCAAAGATTTCTTGCGGCCGAAAAACCGATTTCACCATAAGTAGTTCCGTTTAATCGTTGGTTGTAATTTCCGTTTAAAGTGGTTGAATTTAACAAAGAATTTAATCCGCCGTTGCTGATGGCATCTCCAATATTTACGTCAATATCTACTAGGTTTAATTTCCCATAGGCTTTTGAAGTTATAGCAAATCCCCAGTTTTTATAGCTAAAAGCAACACTTGGGCCAAGTATTTCAACATCAAGACGAAGGTTTGCCGGTTCAGAACCCATAAAAATAAGTTCTTCAAGATTGGTGTCACCTGTTAAATCACTAAAACCAATTTTATTGTTGGCAACTGTTGTGCTTAATGCAAAAACATGTACTTCAACTTTTGAACTAAGATTTGCCAATTCTGCCGGATTGATTGTTCCATTCAATACACCAATTCGTTTGGAAGTACTAATTCCTGAAAAATGGTCTTGAGCAAAAAAAACAGTGGAGCTGAGTAGTAAGAATAGAAAAATTACTTTTTTCATAATCATTGAGTTTTTAAGTAATAAGTGAAATGGTTTTTACTTCAAATATATAAATATATAAACGAGAAATAGGTGATTTTAGTTTTTAAATAGAATTCCAAATTACATCATCGGGTAGTGGTGCAATTAAATTGATCTTTTCTTTAGAAACAGGATGTATGAATGCTAAATATCTGGCATGTAAATGAATACCACCATCGGGGTTGCTTCTGTCAAATCCATATTTTAAATCGCCTTTAATAGGACAACCAATGGCCTGTAATTGTGCTCTGATTTGATGATGCCTTCCGGTATGTAAAGCAACTTCCAGAACATAATAGGTTTTTAAAGTTGCAATTATTTTATAGTCTAAACTCGCTTTTTTGCTCTCCGGAACTTCTTTACTATGAGCCTTAGAAGTGTTGTTTTGTTGGTTTCTTTTGATAAAATGAACCAAGGTGTCTTCTTCTTTTGGCGGTTTGTTTTTCACCACAGCCCAATACGTTTTTTGCGTTTCGCGTGAGCTGAATAACTCATTCATTCGAGTTAAAGCTTTGCTTGTTTTGGCAAATACTACAATGCCGCTCGTTGGTCTGTCAAGCCGATGCACAACACCTAAAAAAACTTCGCCGGGTTTGTTGTATTTCTCTTTGAGGTATTCTTTAACAATGTCCGGGAGCGGTTTGTCGCCGGAAGTGTCACCTTGTGCAATATCACCAACTCTTTTGTTTACTACAATCAGATGATTATCTTCATGAAGAATTTGCAAATTATCCTTTGTAGAAACTATTTTCATTTTCAAGTTGACTCATTGACTTATTGACACATTAATACTGTTCATTCGCATTCGGAAAATCTACTGCTTTTACATCCGTAACATATTGCCCGATGGCTTTCGTCATGTCTTCGTATAAATTCATGTATCGTCGCAAGAATCGTGGACTAAATTCGTGTGTCATTCCAATCATGTCATGTAAAACTAATACTTGACCATCCACGCCGCTTCCAGCACCAATTCCAATTACGGGAATCGAAATACTTTCTGCTACTTTTTGGGCTAATTTGGCCGGTATTTTTTCTAATACCAAAGCAAAACAACCTATTCGTTCTAATAATTTAGCATCTTCAATTAATTTCTCGGCTTCGGCTTCTTCTTTGGCACGAACGGTATAGGTTCCGAATTTATAAATGGATTGCGGTGTTAAACCCAAATGTCCCATAACAGGAATTCCGGCATTTAATATTTTTTTTATCGAATCTTTAATTTCACTACCACCTTCTAATTTTACGGCATGTCCGCCACTTTCTTTCATAATTCTGATGGAGGAACGCAACGCTTCTTTTGGATCGGATTGATACGTTCCGAAAGGTAAATCTACTACAACCAAAGCACGTTCACAAGCTCGGACAACGCCACTTGCGTGATAAATCATTTGATCTAGCGTTATGGGTAAAGTAGTTTCATGTCCGGCCATTACATTACTGGCAGAATCACCCACTAAAATGACATCAACACCGGAAGCATCAACAATTTTTGCCATGGTAAAATCATAGGCCGTAAGCATGGAAATTTTTTCTCCGTTGGCTTTCATGTCAAATAAGGATTTGGTTGTAATTCGTTTGTAATCTTTTTTGGCTGTTGACATACTACTTATATTTAGAGATGTAAAAATACTATATTTGAATTAAATTGTAACATAAAGTTATGAATTGAAACCAATATAAAAAGTAAAAGCAATGATTAAATATTTTTTACTGTTGATGGTCTGTTTTTCAACTACAACAATTCAAGCTCAAAATCATGAAATTGAAGCCACTATAAAACTCTTTTTTGAAGGTTTTCACCAACGGGATTCCACAAAAATGAAAACGGTTTGTTCAGAAAATTTGGTTTTACATTCCATTTCTGAATCGGAAAAAGGAAGTAAATTTTCTGTTGAAAAAGCTTCAAATTTCTATAAATCCATTGCCACAATTCCATTATCTATGAAATTTGAAGAAAAAATTCTAAGCTACAAAGTTCAAATTGATGGTGCAATGGCACATGCTTGGACACCTTATGAATTTTATGTGAATGATAAATTAAGCCATTCCGGGGTAAATTCTTTTCAATTGTTTAAAGAAAATGATGTTTGGAAAGTGGTGTATATTATTGATACGAGGCGAAAGTAACGATGAAATTTCCAGTCACTTTTGGATTTGAATCCGTTGAACCCGTACATTACTTTTTTGAAGTATTGGCTTTTTTTGTGGGAGTTCGATTGTACTATTATTTGAAAAAGCGTACCATTGATTCCATTTCAAACGTCAATAGACTCTGGATTTTAGTAGGTGCCATGCTTGGGGCTTTGTTAGGTTCTCGGATTATAGCCGCATTAGAAACGCCTTCGCAACTTTTTGAAATGACTTGGCTCACTTTTTATCAAAATAAAACCGTAGCAGGTGGTTTTTTTGGCGGATTATTCGGAGTTGAATTAATTAAGAAAATACTTGGTGAGAAAACTTCTTCCGGTGATTTGTATGTAATTCCAATTATAGTTGCCGTTTTTATTGGAAGAATTGGTTGTTTTTTTTCCGGGATTACAGAACCAACACACGGGATTGAAACTAATTTTTTCTTAGGAATGGATTTAGGCGATGGATTAAAAAGACATCCAACAGCCTTGTATGAAATGCTATTTATGTTAATTCTATTATTCTTTTTTTGGAAGATTAAAAAAGTAGAATTAATAAATGGTGACCGATTTAAACTGTTTATGGTGTTCTATTTTTTATACCGATTTTTAGTTGAATTTTTAAAACCCTTTGAATCATTGTTTTTGGGTTTGAGTGCCATTCATTGGTCTGCATTATTTATATTTGTGTACTATGCTACTTTTTTAGCAAGAATTTTTAAGAAAATACGTCAATGAAAACCAGAGATTATATTTATTACGATTACACCAAAAGTTTGTGTCCGGAGTGCTTGCATACGATTGATGCCAAAATTGTATTTCAAGATAATCAGGTTTTTATGCTAAAACATTGTAAAACGCATGGCGATTCAAAGGTGATGATTGCGGATGATATGGAGTATTACAAGCAAATTCGAAATTATAATAAAAAATCGGAAATGCCATTGAAATTCAACACAAAAGTGCATTATGGTTGTCCGTATGATTGTGGTTTATGCACAGATCATGAACAACATTCGTGTTTGTCAATAGTTGAAGTGACGGATCGATGCAATTTAACTTGTCCGACTTGCTATGCGAGTTCAGGACCAAATTATGGTCGTCATCGCACTTTAGAAGAAATTGAAAAAATGTTTGATGTGATAGTAGCGAATGAAGGAGAACCTGATGTGGTTCAAATTTCAGGAGGTGAACCCACTGTTCATCCTGATTTTTTTAAAATTTTAGATATTGCTAAAACAAAACCAATCAAACATTTGATGGTTAATACTAACGGAATTCGGATTGCTAAAGATGAAAAATTTGTTCAGAAATTAGCAGAATACATGCCTGATTTTGAGTTATACCTTCAGTTTGATAGTTTCAAACCCGAAGTATTAGAAAAGTTACGAGGTGAAGATTTAACCGAAACCCGAAAAAAAGCAATAGAATATTTAAACAAATATAATGTCTCAACAACGTTGGTTATCACGTTACAAAAAGGTGTAAACGATGATGAAATTGGTGAAATTCTTGAGTATGCTTTGCAACAAAAATGTGTTCGAGGAGTTACTTTTCAACCGACGCAAGTAGCCGGGAGAAATCAAAATTATAACGATGGAGAAGGAAGAATTACATTAACTGAAGTGCGACGAAAAATATATGAGCAATATCCGCTTTTTACGCCACAAGATTTAATTCCGGTTCCTTGTAATCCGGATGCACTTTGCATGGCTTATGCTCTAAAAGTGGATGGAGAAGTTTTTCCGATGACGCATTTAATAAACCCAGAAGATTTGTTGAATAATTCAAAGAATACCATTGTTTTTGAGCATGATGAAAAATTAAAGACACACATGTTGAATCTTTTCAGTACAGGAGTTTCGGTAGATTGTGCTGAGGAAACGTTTGGCGAATTGATGTGTTGTTTGCCTAGAGTTCAAGCGGATAATTTGAGTTACAGTAATTTATTCAGAGTTTTGATAATGAATTTCATGGATCCGTATGATTTTGATGTTCGAGCAGTCAAAAAATCATGCGTTCATATTGTGAGCGATAAAATGAAAATAATTCCGTTTGAAACCATGAATATTTTTTACAGAGATAATAAAATTGACGAGATTAGAAGACAATTAAATTACTAGAAATGTTTATGTTTTTTTTCATAACAATTGTAGGTTCCGGTTTTATGTTTCTTTTAGGATTATTACAACTAATAGTTGAAAAAGATAAAAAGGAAGATGCGTTAAAGTTAATGTTGTATAGTCTAATAGGTCTTATTATCGGTTTTGGTTCTTGCTTTGCATTAATTTATAACGCTTAAATAAAAAAGTATGGATGATTTTTTTGTTGGTTTTGGAATAATAGTAGCATTACTTAGCATAATCAGTTTTGTGATTGGTATTATTTTATTGTTTTTTGAATCCAAACGAAAGTTAGGTTTAAGAATATTGGTTATTTCCATAATTACTTTCATCATTGGGTTTGGAACTTGTGCGGCTTTTTTAAAGTTGAATATACACTAATTATTTACCCTTTCTTTATAGTCATCCCAGAAGAAATTAAACTAGAAATAACCACAGCCGGATATAAAATGCCAATTGCTGATAAAAATACAGATGTCATTCTTGCTGCAGCATTGGTTGGAATTAAATCGCCATAGCCAACTGTTGTTAAACTAGTCATGCTATAATAAATAAAGTTCGGAAAATTAAGTGTTTCTTCATCCGGTTTCCAGCCACCTTCCAATGAATGTCCGTAAACTAAATGTATTAATTCTAATAGAGATACACCAATTAAACCCAACATTAAATAAACATTTACAGCACCAATAATTCTGTAGTAAGTGATTTCTTTATCTCTAAAAAGTAAATTCAAATTAACAATAATTAATAGAACAAGGTTCATTAGCATTACAATCTGTTCCCAAAAATAGAATTCGGTTGGCGAATCACTAAAACGAATAATTCTAAGTGAAACTTGAAGCAAAAAAAAGCTAATAGTTAAAAATTTAAACCAATTATGATCAGACGAAAAAATTCCCACTAAAAAAAGAAAAAGATAAATTCCGTTAAGCGAATATTCTCCTAAAATTTCTGCATCAATCAAAACGGGAACAATAAAATTCAGACACAACAAAACAATCAACAAGGTGATAAAGCTGGTGTCGGACAACCAGAAATTTTTAATTTTTTTTGAAGAATTTTATTATCATAGTTTAGTTTAGCAATCCGCCAAATTTACTCCAACTGCCAATCCACCTTCGCTGGTTTCTTTGTATTTGGAGTTCATATCTTTGGCCGTTTCCCACATGGTGTTAATTACTTTGTCCAACGGAACTTTTGCATTTAAAGCATCTGTTTCTAATGCTAATTCAGCTGCATTAATCGCTTTAATGGCTCCCATTGTATTGCGTTCAATACACGGAATTTGAACCAATCCGCCAATTGGGTCGCACGTCATTCCCAAATGATGTTCCATGGCAATTTCGGCAGCCATAGTCACTTGAGCAGGCGTTCCTCCCATGAGTTCACACAAAGCAGCTGCAGCCATGGCACTCGACACACCAATTTCCGCTTGACATCCACCCATTGCGGCAGAAATTGTAGCTCCTTTTTTGAAAATACTACCAATTTCGCCGGCAACTAATAAAAATTGCTTGATTTCTTTTTCTCCGGCATTATGATTTTCAATCACTAAATAATACATCAAAACGGCCGGAATTACTCCTGCACTTCCGTTGGTTGGTGCGGTAACCACTCGACCTAAAGCAGCATTCACTTCATTGACGGCCAAAGCAAAACAGCTTACCCATTTTAGAATTTGACGAAACTTCACTTCTGTTTTTCTGATGGTTTCCAGCCATTCTTGCGGATTGGAGTAGGGAAGCGTTCCTTTTAAACCTTCGTGCATGTCAAATGCTCTTCGTCTTACGTTTAATCCGCCGGGTAAAATTCCTTCGGAGTGACAACCAATGTAAATACATTCTAACATCGTATGCCAAATTCGCATTAACTCGCGATTAATTTCTTCTTCAGAACGCATCGATTTTTCGTTTTCATACACAATTTCAGAAATCGATTTATTTTCTTTTTTACAATAGTCTAATAATTCATCTGCTTTTTGAATTGGATAGGGGAAAGCACATTTTATTTCAATCTTCTTTTTTGCATTGGTTCGTTCTTCTTTCACTACAAATCCGCCACCAATAGAATAATAGGTTTCACTGATTTCTTTTTCAGAAGTAAATAACGTAAAAGTCAATCCATTAGCATGAAAAGGAAGAAAATTTTTGTTGAAAACAATGTCTTTTTCCACATCAAAATCTATTGAATTTTCATTGCCTAAGTTGATTTTTTTTGTAGTTTTTATAGATTGGATAATTCCGTCAATGTCAGAAACCGGAATAGTTTCAGGGTCTTGACCACTTAATCCTAACATTACTGCATAATCTGTTGCGTGTCCTTTTCCCGTTAAGGAAAGCGAACCGTATAAATCAACTTTAATTCGAGTTGCTTTAAACAACAAATTTTCTGCTCTAATTTCTGCTAAAAATCGTTCCGCAGCACGCCAAGGCCCGAGTGTGTGTGAACTTGAAGGACCCACACCAATTTTAAGCATATCAAAAACAGAAATACATTCTTCCATAACTATAACGATTTAGTAAGGCAAATATAGTGTTTAGTTTGACGTAAAAACAAACATCAGTTAAGTTAGAATTACCGCAATATCAAAGTAAATCGGTTGATAAAATACCTTATATTTGATTTTTTAAATTTCAAAAAATGAATCGTATTCTGACGTTTTTTTCGCTATTGGTCTGTTTTTCAATGCAGTCTCAAATACAATCGCCCACGGATTATTTGCCAAATTATGGAAAGCAAGTAACTTTTTACCATCAAGTTGAAGATTATTTTAATCATTTAACTAAAAATTCAGATTGGATAAAACATCAAAAATATGGAGAGACCACGCAAGAGCGAAATTTGAATGCTTATTTTATTTCTACTCCTGAGAATTTAAAAAATTTGGAAACGATCCGAAAAAATCATTTAAATGAAATTGGTTTGTTTCCCACAAAATCAAATTCATACAAAGACATAAATGTAATTTGGTTAAGTTTTAATGTTCATGGAAATGAAATTGGAGCGATTGAAAGTTCGCTTGCCATTGCATACGAATTGATAAATCCAGGTAATGCCACTACAAAGAAATGGTTAGAAGATACGGTTATAATTTTGGATCCTTGTTTGAATCCGGATGGTTTTTCGCGTTATGCCAATTGGCTTCGTGATATTTCCGGCAAAAAAACACATCCCGGATTAACTGATCGTGAGCATATGGAGCCATGGCCGGGAGGTCGTCAAAATCATTATGTTTATGATTTGAATAGAGATTGGGCTTGGCAAACGCAATTGGAAACACAACTCAGAATGAATTTGTATCATGAATGGATGCCAATGGTGCATGTTGATGTACACGAAATGGGATTCAACGAACCTTACTTTTTTCCGCCGGCTGCCGAACCTTTTCATGAACAAATTACACCGTTTCAAAGAGATTTTCATAAAAAAATCGGAGAGTTAACCTCTAAAAAATTTGACAAGGAAGGCTGGATGTATTATTCCGGAGAACGATTTGATTTGTTTTATCCGAGTTATGGTGATACCTATCCGAGTTTTAATGGTGCCATCGGGATGACTTATGAACAAGGAGGTATTGGAGCAGGAAGAGCGGTTTCGTTAAAAAATGGAGAAGTTTTAACCATTCAAGATCGAATAGATCATCATAAAATGGCCATTTTAGCTGCTGTTGAATTATCAAATGTGTTGAAAGAATCGTTGCGAAAAGAATTTAGAAACTACTTTAAAGACAGTCGTTCAAAACCAAAAAGCAAATACCAGACTTATGTTATTAAAAATAATTCGAGAAATTTAGAATTACTTACACTTTTAAATCGCAATAGGATTGAAAGTTCTTTTGCTGATGAAACCCGAAAATTGTCAGGATATCATTATCAAACCAATAAAGAGAAATCATTCACAATTGAGCCTAATGATATTATAGTTTCAGTGAATCAACCTCGATCTGTTTTAACTCAAGTTTTGTTTGAGCCTCATCATAAATTGTCTGATAGTTTGTCTTATGATATCACAGCGTGGGCATTACCATTGGCTTATGGTGTGGAAAGCTATGCGTTGAAAACGCCTTTGTCTTTAAAAACAAAAAGTAAGGTGGAGACTTTAACCAGAGATGTAAAATCTTCTGCGTATGCTTTTTATATTCCATGGAATAACAGAAGTTCTGCTCGTGTTTTAAGTCAACTACATCAGAACAAAATACAAGTTAGGTATGCTAAAAAAGACATCACTTTTGGCAATCAAAAAATCGAGAGAGGTGGTTTAATCGTAACAAAAGGAGACAATCCAAAAGTCGAAAATTTTAATGTTTTTGTCTCGTCATTGGTTCAGGAAAAATCGGATTATGTCATACTTGAAAGTGGCTTTGCTGAAAAAGGAGGCGATTTAGGCGGTGAAAATTATCCTTTGTTAAAAGCACCAAAAGTTTTGGTTTTGGGAGGCACGGGAGTGAGTAATATTGATTTCGGACAGGTTTGGTTTTATATGGATCAAGTGGTTGAATATCCTTTGAGCATTGTGGAGATGCCTAATTTTAATAGAATAAACTTATCAGATTATACAACGCTTATTATGCCGGATGGTTGGTATAATTTGTCTGACAATCAGAAAAAAAGCATTGATGATTTTATATCAAAAGGTGGAAAAGTAATTGCTATTGATGGAGCACTAAATTTATTTGAAGACAGAGAAGGTTATGGTTTAACGGCTTTTGCTACGGATGATGAAAAAACAGCCGCTCAAAAAGCAAAAGAAGAAGAGCAATTGAAAAACAGGTATTTGGATTTTGAAGGTTATGAAAGAAGAGCAATTTCAAGTTTTATTCCGGGAGCGATTGTTGAAAATTGGCTAGATAAATCACATCCTTTGTCGTATGGGTTAGGAGATAAATACTTCAGTTTAAAAACATCTGACAGAAATTTTAAACTACTAAAGAATGCTCAAAATGTAATTTACGTTCCAAAAAACTATCAAAGCTTTGGTTTTATTGGTAACAAACTCAAAAAGAAAATTGAAGAATCTGTTTCTTTTGCTGTTGAATATAAAGGAAACGGTAAAATTATTTACATGATAGATAATCCACTTTTTAGAGGTTTCTGGGAAAATGGTAATTTGTTGTTTAGTAATGCGTTGTTTTTGGTGGAGTAACTCGTAAAAAAAAAATGTCATAATGTCATATTTTTTCTGATACGTCAGTCAAAATGTGACATTTTCTTTTATTTTTTGGCTTGGCATAATCCTTGTCATTTGGATATCAAGTTTAAAAAGCGAATTAAAAACTAAAGAATTAGAAATTTAAAGTTATGAGTAAAATAATTGGAATCGATTTAGGAACTACCAACTCTTGTGTGTCCGTAATGGAAGGTGGAGAACCGGTAGTAATTGCAAACGCTGAAGGTAAAAGAACAACTCCGTCAGTTATTGCATTTGTGGAAGGTGGCGAAATCAAAGTAGGGGATCCTGCAAAAAGACAAGCGGTGACTAATCCAACCAAAACCATTGCGTCTATCAAACGTTTTATGGGTAATAAATATACAGAAAGTGCAAAAGAGGCTGGAAATGTTGCTTATAAAGTAGTTAAAGGTGACAATGACACCCCACGTGTTGATATTGACGGTCGTTTATACACGCCGCAAGAATTGTCAGCTATGACACTTCAAAAAATGAAAAAAACGGCTGAGGATTATTTAGGTCAAACAGTAACCGAAGCAGTTATTACTGTTCCTGCTTATTTTAATGATGCTCAACGTCAAGCTACAAAAGAAGCCGGAGAAATTGCAGGTTTAAAAGTAATGCGTATTATTAATGAACCAACTGCTGCTGCGTTAGCATACGGTTTAGATAAAGCCGGAAAAGATCAAAAAATTGCAGTGTACGATTTAGGTGGAGGTACATTTGATATTTCTGTACTTGAATTAGGTGATGGTGTTTTTGAGGTTTTATCAACAAACGGAGATACACATTTAGGTGGAGATGATTTTGACCAAGTAATCATCGATTGGTTGGCAAATGAATTCAACAGCGAAGAAGGTATCGATTTACGTAAAGACCCAATGGCTTTGCAACGTTTGAAAGAAGCAGCTGAAAAAGCAAAGATTGAATTGTCATCTTCTACGCAAACTGAAATCAACTTGCCATATGTTACGGCTACAGCAACAGGACCAAAACACTTAGTTAAATCTTTAACAAGAGCTAAATTTGAGCAATTGGCAGAAAGTTTAGTAAAACGTTCAATGGAACCGGTTGTAAAAGCATTAAAAGATGCAGGTTTGTCAACATCTGATATTGATGAAGTTATCTTAGTTGGAGGTTCAACAAGAATGCCGGTTATTCAAGAACAAGTTGAAAAATATTTTGGTAAAAAACCATCAAAAGGGGTAAATCCTGATGAGGTTGTGGCAATTGGTGCTGCTATCCAAGGTGGTGTTTTAACAGGTGATGTAAAAGATGTATTGTTGTTAGACGTTACGCCTTTATCATTAGGAATTGAAACAATGGGAAGTGTAATGACCAAATTAATTGAGTCAAACACAACCATCCCAACCAAAAAATCACAAGTTTTTTCTACAGCGGCAGATAACCAACCATCGGTTGAAATCCACGTGTTGCAAGGAGAAAGACCAATGGCAAATGACAACAAAACAATTGGTCGTTTCCATTTGGATGGAATTCCACCAGCTCCAAGAGGTGTTCCGCAAATTGAAGTAACGTTTGACATTGATGCCAATGGTATCATCAAAGTTTCTGCGACAGATAAAGGAACCGGAAAATCGCATGATATTCGTATCGAAGCTTCTTCAGGATTAACTCCGGAAGAAATCGAAAGAATGAAAAAAGAAGCTGAAATCAATGCAGAAGCAGATAAAATAGCTAAAGAAAGAGTTGACAAATTGAACGAAGCTGACGGAATGATTTTCCAAACAGAAAGTCAGTTAAAAGAATATGGCGATAAATTGTCTGATGCTAACAAGCAATCAATCGAAGCCGCTTTAAATGAATTAAAAGCCGCTTATGAGACAAAAGAAATTGCAATGATTCAACCAGCTTTAGACAAAATCAATGAAGCTTGGAAAAATGCTTCAGAAGAAATGTATAAAACACAAGATGGTCAAGGAGCTCAACAAGCTGAACCGGCAAATGCAGGTGGTGATCAAACACAAGATGTTGATTTTGAAGAGGTAAAATAATCTCTTTTAAAGAATGTATAGAAAAGCGAACTGTAACTAGTTCGCTTTTTTTGTTTTAAACATCGTTACAATAACCCAAACATGAGGAAAAGTTATGGCGGCCAAAAAAGAAAAAAATAAGGCATCAAAATAATATTCATTTTTAAAAAGAATATATAAAAGTAAAATGCCTACTAGAGAAATAATCCAATAGAAAAATGCAGATTTGAAATACTTTTTAAAATTCTCAAACGACACAGAGCCATATAAAAAATTGATTTGATCTTTCATAGAGGGAATACTATGCCACAATATAAAATAAATGGTAAAGCCCCAAATGAGCGATGAGGTTTTAAAAATGATTGCAAAAACAAATAAAAATAAAAGTTCTTGAAAAACAATTTTTTTAAACGCATCAGATTTAAAATATTTGAATAAGCAGGTTATTATAAAACAGGCCATCGAAAAATATAAAAATATAGAAATATACTCTAAGGGAATATGCAATTTAGTTATGTCAGATATGATACGTTGTACTTCATTACTATTAAAAATAAAGAGAAGGCTAAGCACAAGCAATCCATAAAACAGATAAAAAAAGACGTTTAGTGTTTTGGTTTGGTTAACTAAATCAAACTGCCAATGTTGCTCACCAAAATGATAACCACTTATAATGACAAACAGTGTTATGGCAAAAGCAGGGATGAAGTAAAAAAGTATTGCTCCAAGAATAACTACTGTGATATAGTAGCCCAGAATTTTATAGAATTTTAAAGCACTAAATTTTGATTGCGTTTTGTCAATTAAAAGCAAATCATTCGCTCCATGAAGAATACCAAATGAAAAAATTAAAATAAATCCTATAATTATTTGAACAGCCTCATTGAAAAATGAATTTATCCATAACCCCAAAAAGCTAGCGAAGATTGAGAAATTGGTAAGTTTTGACATCCTGAATTTATTTTTGTTTAAAATTAATCAAAAAAAATTAAACAAAATGTATTTTTATTTGTTTAATCTTTTGTAAATTTGTTTAAACAAAATTCTAAAAACCAATTTTTTATGAAAAACTTTATGTTAGTTGCGGACTTAGTTCCAAAGTTAGACCCTACAGATTATGTAGGATTCACGTTTTTTGTTGGCTGTATGGCTATGATGGCTGCATCAGCTTTTTTCTTTCTGTCATTGAGTCAATTTGACAAAAAATGGCGTACATCCGTTTTAGTTTCCGGCTTGATTACATTCATTGCCGCAGTTCATTATTTTTATATGAGAGATTATTGGGCAGCTCACATGGAATCTCCTACATTTTTTAGATATGTAGATTGGGTGTTAACTGTGCCATTAATGTGTCTTGAGTTTTATTTAATTCTAAAAATTGCCGGTGCAAAACAATCGTTATTGTGGCGAATGATTGGTTTTTCAATCATCATGCTAGTAACAGGTTATTTTGGTGAAGCAGTTGATAGAGATAACGCAGCTCTTTGGGGATTCATCTCAGGTGTGGCTTACTTTGTAATTGTATATGATATTTGGTTAGGTTCAGCGGCCAAATTAGCCAAAGAAGCCGGAGGAGATGTTTTAGCTGCTCATAAAATTTTATGTTGGTTTGTATTGGTCGGATGGTCAATTTATCCGCTGGGATACATGTTAGGAACTGATGGCTGGTACAGTGGTTTACATGGTTTAAATTTAAATATTGATGTAGTTTACAATATTGCCGATGCAATTAATAAAATTGGTTTTGGTTTAGTAATCTATTCGTTGGCTGTTAAATCAAGTAAATAAAATCCTTAAAAAAAAAGCTTTTAAAACCGAGTTTTGAGAAAGACTCGGTTTTTTTGCTTAAAAAATATATTATTATTCGTAATTAATTATAAAATCCATAACTTTATTCATAAATTATTATTTAATTGAAAATGAATAAGGTAAAACTTTTAACTATTATTCTTTTTTTTGTTTCTTTAGTTGAAATAACAGCAGAGTATTTTAAAATTTTGCCTGTTATTTATGTTTTTAAACCATCTTTGTCAATAATTATATTGTTATTGTATTGGTACAGTTCAAATAAAAGAGATTACCTTTTCTTTCTTACCATTGGAACTTCTCTTGTAACAAACCTGTTATTTATTCCAAATCATTTGAACTTAATTTTTATCGCTTTAGTGGTTTTTGTGATTCATAGAATTATCACAATTTATTATATTTTAAAGGTAAAAAAAATCAAAGATTACGTGCCAATTATTCTGGCTTCCATACCTTTTATGTTATTGTTTTTTTATATTTTTTTTGATACTGAATTAGTGTCAAGAAAGATTTACTACATTCTTATAATTCATAACATTTTAATTTCCCTTTTGGGAGGAATTGCAATTTCAGATTATATCATGAATAATTCAACTTTTAGTTATTGGTTGTTGATTTGTGTGATTTCATTTGTAACGCTTCATTTTATTATATTTTTAGAAAAGTTTTATATAGACCTTTTGGTATTTAGACCAATAGCTATGTCGTTGAATATATTTGCGTATTTTGCTTTTTATAAATTCATTATTGAAATTGAAAAATCTGAAACTTTAAATTTAAAAAGTTGAATTTAAGTATTTTAAAAAATAAGCTTACTTATTTATATGTTTTGGTTGCTATTGTTTTAGCAATTGGAGTTACAGTAGAAAATAAATTCGCCATTAGTTTTACACGTCCAACTTTATTACCAATTTTGATTTTAATCTATTGGTTTTCATCAAAGAAAAGAGATGTTTATTATTTAGTGGCTTTGATTTTTGCGGCCATTTCAAATATAGTACTGATGTTTGAAGCAGATCAGTTTTTGTTGTATGCTGTTCTTTTTTTTCTGTTTTTTAGGTTTTTAACCTTTATCTTGGTTATAAAATATACAATTAAAATTAGGTTACTTCCAATTATGTTGGGTACAATGCCTTTTCTGGCTATTTTATTTTATTGCATTCTTTTGACTGAAATGAATTTAGGTGATAATTTTTTCCCTTCAGTTTTTAATGCTATTTTAATTTCGATGATGGCAGGAATTGCGGTTTCAAATTATTATTTTGAAGAAGATTTGAAAAACACTCTATTGTTAATTAGCACAATCCTATTTACTGTATTGATTTTTGTCTTTGTAATTGAAAATTTTTATATGGAAATATTGGTATTTCAAACCATTAGAACCATTTGTTTTTCAATTGGTCATTATCTGTTTTTTAAATATATTATTCTGGCAGAAAAATCAAATAACGATTGATTTTCCTTGAGAAATTATCTTTTTATCATTGTCTAAATAAAAATCAATTCGACCTAAATTAATTCCGTAACAACCCACTTGATTTACTAAAACTTTTTTTCCTTCCAAGTTTTCAAAAATAGAAGGTTTGTCTAAAAAAGTATGTGTGTGACCACCAATAATCAAATCAATGTCTTTTGTTTTTTGGGCCAATATTACGTCACAAATTTTATCAGGTTCATTTTTATATTGATAGCCAATGTGAGAAAGGCAGATTATGATATCACATTTTTCCTGATTTTTCAAAATAGAAACCATGTCCTGAGAAATTTCCAACGGATTATTATAGACAGTTTCTTTGTAATGTTTTTTATCCACTAAACCGGCAAGTTCAACTCCTAATCCAAAAACACCTACTCTAATTCCGTTTTTAATAAACACATGATAGGGTTTTACAAAACCATCCAAAACAGTATTCTTAAAATCGTAATTGGCTGATAGAAATTTAAAATTAGCATGCGGAATTTGAGCCGCTAATCCGTCAATACCGTTATCAAATTCATGATTGCCAATTGTTGTGGCTTCATAACCCATCATGCTCATCAGTTTGAATTCCAATTCGCCACCAAAGTAGTTAAAATAAGGTGTGCCTTGAAAACTATCTCCGGCATCCAAAAGTAAAACATTCGGATTTTCTTTTTTTATTTTTTCAATTAATGCGGCTCTTCTTGAAACACCTCCCATGTTTGGATTTTTGGGATGATCTGCCGGAAAAGGATCAATATAACTATGTACATCATTCGTATGAAGAATTGTTAAATGTTTTGATTTTAAGGTTTCAAAACTACTTAAGCTCAATCCTCCTAATCCAACTAATGCAGAACTTGCAACGGTGTTTCTTATGAATTCTCTTCTTTTCATAATCAATTTAATTGATGATAATTCTTTTTTCTGTGCTTACTTTTAAAGTGTCAACTTCTTTAAAGTGATCAATAAGTACATTTCTGATTTTGTAATCTAAGTCAAAAACACCTTCGTTTTTTTGAAAAAAAGTCATGTTGTCACCGCCATTTGATAGGTAGTCTGAAGTGGCCACATAATAGGTCTGTGATTTATTCACTGTTTTATCATTCACAAGAATTGAAATAATTTCATTAGAAGCGTTGATGTTTATTTTTAAACCTGAAACCGGATGAGGTTTTTTTTCTGAAATTAAATAAGTTGCCATTTCTTCAATTTGTGCTCCTTTTAATGCGATGACATTAATGCTGTTTTCAAAAGGCATCACCTCAAAAGCGGTTCTTGAAGTAATTGATCCTTTTGGAATTATGGAACGAATTCCGCCATGATTTAACAGACAGATGTCTATTTTTTTTTGATGTCTTTTCTCAAAAAGAATCGAAGCTTTCTCAAAACAAACATCGGCCATAAAGTTACCAATGTTAGTTTGCCATTGTCCTTTGCTTTTGTCTAAAGTTTCAGGAGCAAAGGCCAAAACACTATCTAAATCTTTGTTTATATGATCTCTGTAAGGCTTTATAAATGTTTCAAATTCAGCAATAATTGGTAATTCTTGGTTAATTTCAATTTTACGGCCTTCAATTTTTGAAACATTGTATTGATTGGTGCTACAGGAAATAAAAATCAAAAATGTTATAAATAACACAAAATGTTTCATTTCTATGCTGTAGTTTTTTAATTTTATCATCGAAAAAACAACTTTAATTAAATAATTTTGTAACCAAGTAAAGGTACTATGTTTTTAAAAATTTTCAAGAATTTCTCCGCAAAAAGAATCATTAAGAAAAAGTTAGTTAATAGTTATTCAGATGTTTCTGATTGTAAGATTAAAACTGTTGGAATTTTGATTGATGAAACAGATTTTAACGAAAAAGAAAATCTGGTAAAAGCATTGCTTAAAAGCGGTTTTCAATCAGAAAATATAACCCTACTTGCTTATAAAAATAAATATAAGAAGAAAGAAGAGTTAGATTATTTGCATTTCAGCAAAAAAGATGTGAGTTGGATTGGAACAATTGACAAAAAAGAAGTTCGTGAGTTTAAAGCAAAAGAATTTGATTTGTTGATTGGTTATTTTCAAGAAAAAAAGGCTCCATTATTACTGGTGACCCACAATTCAAAAGCAAAATTTAAAGCAGGATTTTCAAATATAGACAAAAGACTTTTTCATTTAATGATAGACACACCTCAAGAGGATTATGCTGTTTTTGTTGATGAATTAGTAAAATACTTAAGAATACTTAATAAATTATAAATATGCAATCATTAATAGGAACGGGTGTTGCACTTGTGACTCCGTTTAAAAAAGATTTTTCAGTAGATGTTGAAGCACTTAAGCGAATTGTTGCTTATCAAATTGAAGGTGGAATTGATTATCTGGTAGTTTTAGGGACAACAGGAGAACCGGCTACTTTAACTCAAGAAGAAAAAGAATTGGTTATCAATACAGTTGTTGAAGCAAACAATGGAAAGCTTCCCCTTGTTTTAGGTGTAGGAGGTAACAATACACATCAGGTTGTTGAGGAGTTAAAAACCAGAGATTTGTCTGCTTTTACGGCGGTTTTATCGGTTTCACCTTATTATAATAAACCAACACAAGAAGGAATTTATCAGCATTTTAAAGCAATTGCTGAAGTTTCGCCATTACCCATAATCTTGTATAATGTTCCGGGAAGAACGGCAAGTAATATGTTGCCTTCAACAGTAATAAGACTAGCCAATGATTTTAAAAATATTGTTGCAATCAAAGAAGCAGCCGGAGATATTGTTCAGGCCATGAAATTAATTCAAACCAAGCCAAAAGATTTTTTGGTAATTTCAGGTGATGATATGGTAACATTGCCAATGGTTTTAGCCGGAGGAGCTGGCGTGATTTCTGTCATTGGTGAAGGATTTCCAAAACAATTCTCAGCAATGGTTCGTTTAGGATTAGAACGAAAAGTTGATGAAGCATATCAATTGCATTATCTTTTGGCAGATGTTATTGATATGATTTTTGAACAAGGAAATCCGGCCGGAATAAAAGAAGTATTCAAGGCGTTAGGTTTATCAGAAAATTATGTTCGATTACCTCTTGTGACTGTTAACGAAGATTTAGCAAACAGAATTAGAAATTTTGTAGAGAAAATTGTAATTTAGCTGAATAATTAAGAAATTAAAATATGTTATCAGCAAAAGTTTTAGACGCGTTAAATAAGCAAATTCAAATGGAAGGCGATTCGTCGCAAGTATATTTAGCCATGGCTTCATGGGCAGAAGTTCAAGGTTATGAAGGAATTTCAACCTTTATGTATAACCAATCAGACGAAGAACGAATGCATATGCTTAAATTAATAAAATATGTGAATCAAAGAGGCGGACAAGCAAAAGTTTCTGCAACGGTGGAGCCTGCTTTAGATTTGACACATTATAAAACCTTATTCAAACAATTATTGGAACATGAAATTAAAGTTTCTGAAAGCATCAACAATTTAGTTGGAATCACTTTAGACGAAAGAGATTTTGCAACACATAATTTTTTACAATGGTATGTTGCAGAACAAATTGAAGAAGAAGCAAATGCACGATATATTCTTGATAAAGTGAATCTTATTGGAGATGATAAAGGTGGATTATACCTTTTTGACAACGAAATGAAAAACTTTGTAAGTCCAATTCCACAGGATAAATAAAAAATCATGTTAATCATTACTTAAAAGATGCGGACTTATTCGCATCTTTTTTGTTTTTTTGACTCAAAATCGAACAAAAACTAAAAATGTTTTGTAGTCTGCTAATTATGACTAAATTTGCAGTTCGGTTTTTAGAGAAATAATACCTTAAAAATCAGACAATCAAAATAGTATAATGAATAAATTAGTTGCGTTATTTTTACTTGTTTTCCTTGCTTCTTGTAGCGAATATCAAAAAGCATTAAAAAACGAAGATGTTGCGGTTAAATATCCAATGGCAGAAAAAAAATATGAAGCCGGAAAATATAACAAAGCAATTCGTTTATTTGAACAAATCGCACCAAGTTACAGAGGAAAACCTCAAGCTGAAAAAATGTTTTATATGTATTCACAGAGTTTATATAAAACCAAACAATATTATTTAGCGGGATATCAGTTTGAAAGTTTTGCTTCGGCTTATCCAAAAAGTGAAAAAATTGAAGAAGCAGCATATTTAGGAGCTTTTTGTTATGCTCAATTGTCTCCTGTTTATAGTTTAGACCAAACAGATACCTATAAAGCAATTGATAAACTTCAAGCTTTTATTGATAATTATCCAAATTCTGAATACTTTCCACAAGCTAACACTTTGGCAAAAGATTTGCGTGAAAAATTAGAAAAGAAAGCGTTTGAAATTGCAAAACAGTACAATACAATCAGAGATTATAAAGCCGCTATAATTGTTTTGGAGAATTTCATTTCAGATTATCCGGGAACACCATATAAGGAGGATGCGTTGTATTACAAATTTGATTCAGCTTATCATTTAGCCATTAATAGTGTGGAATATAAGATGAAAGAACGTATCGAAATTGCTAAAGAGGCTTATGATAAACTGATTAAGTTCAATAGCGAAACAAAATATAAAAAAGAAGCCGACGAAATGTTGAGCAGACTAAATAATGATTTAACACAATTTTCAAAATAAAGAAGCGAACATGGATTTAAAGAAAACCAATGCAACGGTAAATACAATCACTTATGATAAAAGTGCAATTGAAGCTCCAACTGGAAATGTTTATGAAGCGATAACAATCATGGCAAAAAGAGCCAACCAAATTAACTCTGAAATTAAAAAAGAATTAATTGAAAAATTGGAAGAATTTGCAACATATAATGATAGTTTAGAAGAAATTTTTGAAAATAAAGAACAAATCGAAGTTTCAAAATTCTATGAGAAATTACCAAAACCACACGCTTTAGCAGTTCAAGAGTGGATGGACGGTAAAATTTATTTTAGAGATACTACACAAGACTAAACGTATGTCAGTTTTAAAAGGGAAAAAAATACTACTAGGAGTTTCTGGTGGAATTGCCGCTTATAAAACTGCATTCTTAGTTCGATTATTAATAAAATCAGAGGCAGAAGTCAAAGTAATTATGACTCCTGCCTCTAAAGATTTTGTAACACCCCTAACGTTATCAACGTTATCAAAAAATCCTGTACATTCTGAATTTCTAAATGAAGAAGAAGACGGAAATCCTTCCTGGAATAATCATGTGGATTTAGCTTTGTGGGCAGATTTAATGCTTGTGGCTCCCGCTACAGCAAATACATTGTCTAAAATGGCAAATGGCAATTGCGATAATTTGTTAATTGCTACCTATTTGTCTGCAAAATGTCCGGTTTATTTTGCTCCGGCAATGGATTTGGATATGTATAAACATCCTTCAACAATTTCCAGTTTTTCAAAACTAAAATTATTTGGAAATACTATAATTCCGGCTGAATCAGGA